>JAHDCJ010000038.1:0-8140 GCA_020629935.1 Saprospiraceae bacterium
TTACTTATCATGGTCCAGGACAAATTGTTGGATATCCTATTTTAGATTTAGATTGCTTTTTTACTGATATTCATCGGTATGTTCGGACTATTGAAGAAGTGAGTATTCGTACCATTGCTCATTTTGGCTTGGAAGGCAAACGAATAGAAGGCATGTCGGGGGTTTGGTTGGAAGCCAATGAAGAAAAGAAAACACGTAAAATTTGTGCGATCGGTATCCATCTGAGTCGTTGGGTTTCTATGCATGGATTTGCTTTAAATGTAAACACAAATTTAGAATATTTTAAGTATATCGTTCCTTGTGGAATTACAGATAAAGCCGTAACTTCTATAGCGGAAGAACTTGGAAAACCCGTAGATCCAGAAGAAGTAAAATCAGAAATAAAAAAGCATTTTATCGACCTTTTTAATGTAGAATTTATTTAAAAAAAACGAAATTGAATACGTTGAAATAGCTACCATTGAAACGTAGGTTGGATTAAATTTTAGTCGAAAATGAAAAGAGATATTCCTATCTTAAAAGTAGAAGACATTGCCATTTTTATTAGCCCCGAAAATGATGATCCTGCCGCAGAAACTTGGGATGTTTTTCTCATTAATTTTAAGGAAAAAGCCGTCCAAAATGTACTCGTAAATTCTAAGGGTTATGGACTGAGAGAAGGCGAAAAGGTGGAAACTTCTGTTTTACGATACTTTTATGATGAAGTCCCAAGTAAATCCTATGTAAAAATTGAAGTATTAGTAAAGGATTTGCTTGGTTTGGCCAATGAATTTTGGCTTAGCTTCAATTTAGATAATCACATGTACGACAAAAAATATATCTTTGTTAGTGGAAGTCTAAACGAATCAAATTTTACGACTGTTCAAATATTAAATCGAAAAGGAGTAATGATTCGTTAAGCAATCATTAAAAGCTTAAAATCTCTCCAAATGAAATTTCTACCTTTTCTATTTGTTTTTAGTATCATATTTCCTCTTTTTTCTTTTGCTCAAGAAAATGGTTTACCTAAAGCAATTTCTCCTTTAGAAATGGAAATGTTGGATACTTACCACGCTCCAGCCTCTTCGGGTATTACCAATCCGCCATATTCTCCTGTGCGCACCATGGCTGAATGGGAAGAAATCCAATCTTTAGTAATTACATGGACAAGCTACCCTGAAGTTTTAAGAGAAATTGTTCGGTATGCAAAAGAGGAATGTGAGGTGATCATTGTGTGCTCTAACGCCACAAGCGTAAGAAATTATTTGCAAAATTATGGAATTGATGATACCAATGTCACCTTTGTAGTTGAAGATTTTGATAGTGTTTGGGTTCGTGATTATGGACAAAATTCTGTGTATACCAATGATGTTGATTCTCTGTTGTTGATCGATTGGATTTATAATCGTCCTCGTTATGAAGATGATTTAGTTCCAGAACGAATTGCTTCTGAAAAAGGCATTCCAATTTATTCAACAACTTCCGCGCCTTTTGATTTAGTTCATACAGGAGGAAACTTTATGGCGGATGGTTTAGGCACAGGCTTTTCTTCAAATTTAGTGTTAGAAGAAAATGGCCCAGGAGGAAGTTTTAACGAAACAGTAAAAAACGAAGCTCAAATAGATCAAATTATGAATGACTTTATGGGCATCAATCGATACATTAAAATGGAAACGCTTCCCTATGATGGTATTCATCATATTGATATGCATATGAAACTATTGGATGAAGAACGGTTAGTCGTTGGAGAGTATCCCACAGGCGTCGCTGATGGACCCCAAATTGAAGCAAATATCCAATATGTATTGAGTAATTTTAATTCTGCCTTTGGAGAACCTTATGAAATTGTTCGCTTACAAATGCCTCCAGATGCCAACGACCAATATCCAGATAGTGGAGGTTGGAATCCTGGAGATTATCGAACGTATACCAACATGGTTTTTGTAAATAAGACCATCTTAGTTCCTGTGTACGAAGAACAATATGATAGTACGGCTCTTCGAATTATACGAGAAAGCAATCCTGGGTATCGTGTAGAAGGAATTGATTGTAATGACATCATCCAAGCAAGTGGAGCATTGCATTGTATCACTAAAGCGGTAGGCGTAAATGATCCATTGTGGATTGTACATCAATCATTAAAAGATACTTACGATAATACGGATTACGTGGTAGATGCGACAATTAAACATAAAACAGGAATTGATAATGCTACTTTATTTTATCAAATAGATAATAGTGGTACTTATTTTTCTTCTCCAATGACCTTGGTCGATATGACTAATGATATCTGGTCTGGTAATATTCCCGGTCAAGTGCAAGGAACAAATATTAAGTATTATGTACATGCTACTGCTGACAATGGAAAAGAGCAAGTTCGCCCTATCGTTGCTCCCAATGGCTATTGGGAATTTGATGTGCTTGAAATAGCAAGCGCATCAAATGATATTGCCAATTTACCATTTACGATGGCACCTATTTTCCCAAATCCAGCATCTGAAATTACCTGTATTCCAATCTTTTCAAACCAAATGGTAGAAGAGGCTTCCATTCAGTTAAAGGATGTATTAGGCAGAACAATGGAAATTATTCATCAAGGAAAAATTGCCGTAGGAGAGTCAAAATTCTTTTTTAATGCGAAAGAATATAGTGCAGGTACTTATTTTGTAGAATTCTCCAGCGAAAAAGACGTTATTACTCAAAAAATATTCATTAAATAATTATTAATAAGCATTCATCTAGTGATACAATCAAAAAAAATATACATTAGCGATGACCAAGAAACCCTTGGGAATATAAAAGCAGAACAGAAATTTGACCTTAAAGGAAATATTGTTTACGAAGCAGACATTGCCCATTCTTCAGGCGAAATTATTTCTGAAACATGGTCTACATATGATGCGCATGGAAATGAAATTAATCGTAAAATAGAACATTATGAAAATGGTTTGGAGTTAGTAAACATGAGCTATGACAGCAATAATCGACTAATTTCCTTAATTCATAAAAATGATTCAGAAGAGATTTTAAATCATCGAAAAGTAGAATGGAATGAAACAGGGGATCAAAAACAAACTAAATATTTTGATGAAGAAGGAGAACTGATCAATAAAGTTCAAGTAAAATATAATGCAGAGGGTGTAGTTTTAGAAGAACGTTATTTTGATGGAGAAGATACCTTGGCCGAAACTTATTTATTTGAATATGATGATAAAGGAAATATTTTAAAACGAGTAGGACAGTTTGGTGGTTTTGATACTACGGACTCCTATAATTATGATCTTGACGAAAAAGGAAGAATAACTAAAACTACCAAATCGGATGATGAGGGAGACGAAGAAAATTGGTTATTCACCTACCATGAAAATGATCAACAATCTTCCAAAACTCACATTAGCCCCGATCAATCTAAAGTTATTGAATATTTAGATGAAAAAGGATTGATCATAAAAAGAGAACGTGTAGATAAGACAAATTATACTTATTTTACCGAGGATTTAATTTATGATGAAGGAGGAAACTTATTGCGAAAACATGTGTTAACAGATGGGAAGTATTTAAAAGTCTCTTATGAATATCAATTTAAAGGAGACGAGGAAGAATAAATAAAAATTATGAGTGACGATCTAAAAAAAGAAGAGGAAGGAGTGGATGAAGAATTGTTTGAACAGGTATCTATAAAAGTAGATCCTCGACAATCTCAAGTGCGTATCGACAAGTTTTTAGTGGATCGACTCGAACAAACCTCTAGAAATAAAATTCAAAATTCGATCAAAGCAGGATCGGTTTTAGTGAATAAGAAACAAATTAAGTCGAATTACAAAATTAGACCTAATGATCAAATTTCTGTACTCATTCCTAAATCTCGCTATGATAATACCATTATACCTGAAAACATCCCATTAGATATTCGGTATGAGGATGATAGTTTGTTGATTATACACAAACCACCAGGTATGGTAGTCCATCCAGGAATTAAAAATTATACGGGGACTTTGGTACATGCTTTAGCCTATCATTTCAAAAACTTGCCTGTACTAGAAGGGAATCGTTTGGATCGCCCAGGATTAGTACATCGAATTGATAAAAACACGTCTGGATTAATGGTGATTCCTAAAACGGAATTTGCTATGACACATTTAGCCAAACAATTTTTTGATCACAGTATTGAACGAACATACAATGCTTTAGTATGGGGAGAACCTGATGATCTCGAAGGCTCCGTACGATTCAATATTGGCCGTCATCCACGAAGTCGTTTAGAAATGTTTGCTTTTCCTGAGGGTGGGGAAGAAGGGAAACGAGCAGTAACCCACTACAAAGTTTTAGAAGGTTTGTATTATGTCAGCTTAATAGAGTGTAAATTAGAAACTGGAAGAACGCACCAGATTAGAGTACATATGCGTTATAAAAACCATCCTGTGTTTAATGACTCACGTTATGGAGGAGATCGTATTGTAAAAGGAACAGTCTATAGTAAATACAAGCAATTTGTCCATAATTGTTTTGATATTTTACCTCGACAAGGATTACATGCAAAATCTATTGGTTTCATTCATCCCGAAACAGGTAAAGAAATGTATTTCGAATCTGAGCTTCCAGAAGATATGCTAGGCGCTTTAGATAAATGGAGAAAGTATTTAGCAGGCAAGAAAAACGTTTAAGGATTTAGCCTTCGAACCTCAAATGCCACTTGGTAGTCTTCTGGAAAAGTTTCCACTAAGACCCAGTTTTTGCTTAGCTTTAATGCTCCGCACGCATCTTTGCTATCCATAGTGATTTGATAGGTTATGGTTTTCTCCAAATCATTTTTTACCACCTTTTGTGTGATGATTTGGTCACAAGTATTATCCGTTAATATTCCCATTAAATAATTTGAAGAAAAATTAATGTTAGGAAGCGAAATATTTGCACAAGAAGCCTTTGCCAAGGCAAGCACATCTAATTCCTTATAGGCTTTTTGATCCTTAATGATCCAATGTTTTTCGGATAAACCAATAGTCGAATAACAATCCCCAAAGTCAAAGGTAGACTCAATAATACCGCCATCTAATCGGTCTAAATCCAAACCTTCCGTTTTGTCGCAACTATTTAGCGACAATAAAAATACAGCAACAATGCCTACTACAAAAATTAAATCTTTCATAATCCTTCTTTTTCCTTCATAATGTTGGGGGATAGTATGTATACTCGAAATTTTATGCCAATGTTTCGTGGATTTGTGGTTTTTATGTGTATTTGTTTGATTATTAGTTAGTTGTAATGGATATTTTTTTCGTGAAAAACGGAAAAAGAAAGAGATAAACTAGACGACTCATGCTTTGCATTTGATTATTTATTTTACTCAGATGAAATTATCTCAATAATATTAATCTACTTTTTTTCATGGATTTATTTAAAATGGAAGGCAAATTAGTATAGAGTCCTTATTTTGCAGTAAATAATAATTATCAATGAGAAAACTTTCATTAGCAGAATTGAATCGGGTTTCGGTAGAAACATTTAAAACGCAACAAAAGACGCCTATTGTTTTAGTCCTCGATAATATTCGAAGTGGGTTGAATGTAGGATCTGCTTTTCGTACCGCGGATGCTTTTTCTTTGCAAGAAGTGGTATTGTGTGGAATTACCGCAACGCCTCCACATAGAGAAATTTTAAAAACGGCTATTGGAGCAACAGAATCCGTTCAATGGTCATTTTTTGAACAAACCGAACAGGCGATTGCACATTTAAAATCACAAGGTTATTTCGTAGTAGGAGTGGAGCAAGCAGAAGAGACCATTTCCTTAGAAGCATTTGAACATTCTTTTGATCAACCATTGGCAATTATTTTCGGGAATGAAGTCAAAGGAGTAAGTCAAGCGGCAATGGATAATTTAGATGCTTGTATTGAAGTACCTCAATTTGGTACCAAACATTCATTAAATATTTCGGTTTGTGTAGGGGTAGTCACCTGGGATTTATTTAAGAAATGGAAATACGAAATCAAATAATCATAAGCAATATTTATGGCAGATTTAGATAAAAAATATTGGAACGATCGGTATCTTCAAAATAATTTCCCTTGGGATGCAGGAGCTATTACTAGCCCATTAAAAGCCTATTTTGATCAATTGGAAACGAAGCATGATCGAATCCTAATTCCTGGTGCGGGGAATGCCTATGAAGCCGCTTATCTGTTTGAGTCTGGATTTACAGATGTGTATGTTTGCGATTGGGCTGAAGCTCCTTTACAGCAATTCCAAACTCAGAATCCTAAATTCCCCAAAGAGCAATTGATTATTAGTGATTTTTTTCAATTGGCTCAACGATTTGATTTAATTGTGGAACAAACCTTTTTCTGTACTTTGGCTACTACAGAACAGAGAGCATCCTATGCCCAAAAAATGGCCGAACTTCTTCATCCTGGAGGAAAATTAATTGGTTTATTATTTGAAAATATTGGTATTCCTGATGGACCACCTTTTGATGGAACGCAAGCAGAATATTTTCATTTATTTAGTAAATATTTTAAGAAGGTAAAGATTGAACCTTGTTATAATTCGATTAAACCTAGAGCTGGAAAAGAATTATTTATTCAAATAGAAGCGCCTTATTCTATGAATTATTTAAAGAGTTAAGTTTGGTTAATCAGCGTTAAAGGAACATACAATTGAACTAGTCCTTTATCTCTTCTAATTTCTCCATTGCTTCCTTAAATTCCAATTGATCACAATCCATTTTAGGAAAGTCATTACAAAGATATAATCCCTTTCGATACCAAGCAATGATTTCTTCTTTGGGGACCTTTCCAATGAGTTGGTAACCTAATGTTAGGTATTGATTTTTTAGTGCATAGCCCAATTCTAGGGTCTTTAGCTCTAGCTCTTCCCAAGGCGATTGGTTTAGAATATCTCTGATTTTTGTTTCAGTGTTTTCCCAATTTTCTTCTTCAAAATCGTATAGTGCAAGCATATATAAAATCTCAGGATCTTTAGGATTCTCTTGATGACCTAATTTAAATTGTTGAAGGGCTTTGCCTTTTTTGCCTTTGTGATAAAGCGCCAAACCATATTTAAAATGAAGCAGGTATTCTTTTGCTTTTATCTCTTCAAATTTATCGTTGTGGTAAGCTAAATAATTTTTGACTAAAGCTTTGGTTTCTTCAATTTGATAGCCATTATCTAGCTCCGCATCTTTATATTCTAAATGTTTCCAAAATCTTCTTTTTTCGATCGCTCTAAATGCCTGATTTTGTTCAATCAATTTCCTTTCATAATCATTTACATTGTGAATAGTGACTTCTGTATCTTCCAACTCATTTAAAGCAATTCCAATGGCATCGAGTTCTACAAAACTGGTTACATAGCCATTGACTAAACGATAACTCGTACTAAAATTTGCTAAGGTTTTATCATTAAATAAAAAATCAAAACCATTAATTTTAACTTTGTAATCCTTTAACGCATCCTTAAATTTAAACTGAATAGATTTTAATAATTGATCTTTAACAATTGGCATTTCCATTTTATACTCCAAAGCTAATTTTCCATCAACAAAAAATTCAATATAAAGTTTAACCTTAGCAGGAAGAGCTTGTTTACTTAAATCAAAACCATAATA
This sequence comes from Saprospiraceae bacterium, assembly GCA_020629935.1. Lineage (GTDB taxonomy): Bacteria > Bacteroidota > Bacteroidia > Chitinophagales > Saprospiraceae > JAHDCJ01. The sequence continues at coordinate 7,582 of JAHDCJ010000038.1, forward strand.
ATCAGGGAAATTTTCAAAATGAATATTATCTAAATCGATACTTAATTCATACAGACTATCACTTAAATATTCTAAGCGCAAATTTTGATAAAAGAGGAGTTTGAAATAGGGCTTTTGAGTAGGAGGCTGATTGGAAGTTTGTAAACTTTCTAAGATGGTATTGATATTCGAACTGGTGCTCCCATTGTCACTTTGGTAGAAATAACTTATTTCTCGTTCCCCTCGTTCAACAAAAACGGTTTCACTTTGTCCATGAAGAAAAGTGTTAAGAAATAGAAGCCCAATCCATAGTAACCGATTCATATACTTAGAGATACAAATAGTATTCCGAATAAACAAATTTATGTTTATTGAGGCATAATAAAGGTATGAATTCCCCTTCTTTACATTAGATTTGAAGAAGGGGAATTCACTAATAAAGTAGCATCATTTGTTAGAGCTTAAAGCCCATTCCTTTAAACTCTTCTAGCTTTGCATATACCGCTTCATTGTTTAAAGCAATGGTTCGTGCAGCAAGTACTGCCGCATTTCGAGCTCCTGCTTTTCCTACAGCTAAAGT
>JAHDCJ010000038.1:8240-43410 GCA_020629935.1 Saprospiraceae bacterium
GCCACATGCATTTCTGCTTCGATCCCAAACCAAGCTAAATACCGAAGGGATTCATTCATTACAGGTTCATCACTTGTTGAACCGATTAAAATTAAAACTTTAGACATGAGGTTAATTTTTTTTATAAAAAATCGACATCGACAGTATATGGAAAAGTCATTAAATAGTTAATGGCTTTTGATATGTCCATGTCTTCGTAAACAATTCGATATAAAACATCTATTATAGGTGTTCGAGTATTATAATACTCGGCCACATCTTTTGCAATTTTTAAGGTACGTACTCCTTCGGCCAATTCGGGCATCTCTTTTTTGATTTCTTCCCATTTTTGCCCTTTAGCTAAACGAATACCAAAACTATAATTCCTACTTTTCGTACTCGATGCCGTAGCGACTAAATCACCAATGCCAGCAAGACCTAAAAAAGCCGATTTTTCTGCTCCCATCGCTTTGCCAAGGTGGATCATTTCAATCAAACCTCTAGTAATCAACAGCGACCAAATGTTTTTGCCTAAGCCCAAGCCGCCTAAAATTCCTGCGGCAACTGCAATGATATTTTTTAAAGCACCTGCTAGTTCTGCCCCCGTAATATCCTTTGTTCCGTAAACTTGAAATTTGCGACTCCTCAAGGCTTTGGCTCCAGCTTTAATTACTTCCGTATAACGACTCGCAATTACCGTAGCCGCTGGTTGGCCTTCAAAAATTTCAGCAGATAAATTAGGTCCTGAAAGACAACCCACACGGAGTACACAACTTTCTTGTAAAATAACTTCACTCATGGTGTGAATTCGATCTCTTTCATTACTTCCCAAAACCACTTCTGGGTCATGCACATCAAGTCCTTTGGTACCATGAATCAACAAATGATAGGGTTTTAAAAAAGGCGCAAGACTTTTGATCAATTCTCTAAAATTGTTGGAAGGAACAATAGGAAAAATTAAGGTACATTCATCCGCTAATTCTTGAAGACTATTTACGGCACGAATATTTTCCGAGAGTGGAATGCCTTGAAAGGTATGATCTAAATTGATTTGATCTACCACTTCTTTTCGTCGAGCAAATAATAAGACAGGTTGATTTACTGCTAATAAATTGGAGACCGCAGTACCAAAACTTCCTGCTCCAATGACACCAACTGTTGCTTTTTTTTCTATGTTCGACAATGAATTGTGATTTCGTTTCGGCAAAAATAAACGAATTAATTGATTCCTCCATATGCTTTTGAAATTTTAAATCACTTCGTTGAAATATGAACGAAAAATGCACTAATTTTCCACTCTTTATTATGGTGATTTTAATAGACTACTAAATAGATGGAAGGTGTAGTTTATTGATAAAAATAAAATTTAAATTCATGGGTTCTTTGAAAAAGATAACGTACTTAATCTCCATGTTTATATTGGTTTCCTTTGTGGCTTTAGCCCAAGAAAAACCACAACCTCCAAGTCAACCTACAGAAGGGCCAGGGGGAAGTAATTATTTGCATGAAGAAGTAAAAACCTATGATTTTGCGAAAAAATCGAATGGCTTTTTTTTGTATGAACCTGCGGCTCCTAAGCCTGATTCTGCTCATGTTATAGTGTTTATGCATGGCTTTGGTGCTCAAAATCCTTTAGCTTATGGCGCATGGATAAAGCATTTGGTAAGAAAGGGCAATACAGTTATTTTTCCCATGTATCAAAAAAAACTATTACGTCCTCTTCCTCCTAAATTTGTAAAAAATACGGTACAAGGTGTGCACGATGCACTTGCTCTTTTAAACGAGAAAGATCATGTTCATCCAAAATCTGATGAATTGATTTGGGTGGGACATTCTTATGGCGCAGCCATCGCTACCTATCTTGGAGTAACATTTGATAAGTACAATTTGCCTCAACCCAAAGCAATTTTGGCTTGCCAACCAGGCACAGGAAAATTGAAATCTGGAAGAATGAAAGATTATAGTGCGATGCCTTCAGATATTAAGCTGCTAGTTGTAGTGGGAAAAGATGATAAAATTGTTGGTGATAAATTGGCTCGAACAATTTTTAAAACCGCTGGAGCTAAAGAGAAAAACTTAATTCTCCATGTCAAAGATCAACGCGGAAAACCAGAAATTGAAGCCACTCATGCCGAACCTTGTTCCATAGATATGGCCTTTGATTCAGGACAAAGAAATTATATTACGCGCGCCATTTTTAAAAGGGTGCATACGGATGCGGTAGATTATTTTTGTTATTGGAAATTATTGGATGGATTGATTTCCTGTAGCCTAAGTAATAAGGACTGTAAATATGTTTTAGGTAACACCTATTTTCAGCGAAATATGGGACTTTGGAGCAATGGATATCCCATTCGGCCATTGTCTGTTTATGAAGAGCTCAAGGAAGGTCAATAAATAAAAAGGATCAAAAGACTTTTCAAAAGTCTTTTGATCCTTTTTAGCAGTTTCTTGTATTTAATTTTCTATTTGGAAATAATAAAATCTTCTAACTTCGACATTTGATATGGAAGGTTGTTGACTTCAAAAGCAGTGGTTATTTCAGATGCACAACAGGCCATTAAATTAGTAGAAACAGTTTGTAAATTATTGATTAAATAGTTTGTTCCTGTATTCACTAATTGCACATCATAAATGAAGGTTTTAAAGTTTTCTCCATAGCTCACTTCAGAAAAACTGATGCTTTTAGAAACGTTCGCATCGTTGTACAAACTAGAATAAGTGGTGGTATCAATAGCAATACCTGAGATGGGGTCTAATCGACGAACAATTACACTATCTACTTCAAAGGCAGTAAAGCTAGTAGCTAAGGTATCTGTTTCAAAGGCAAGTTCTACATAGTCAATATCTCGACATTCACAGATTTCATCAAAGTCTGTTTCACAAGCAGTAATACAAATTCCGATAAAAAGGGATAGGGTAATGAGAGTTAATAAATTTTTCATAAGGTCTTTAAATTTTGTTTTTCGTTTTTTTAGACGTAAAAAATGATAACAAGCCACAAAAAGCAAAAAACGTACCGAGAAATTATCTAAATTTCTTGATCTATGCAAAAAGCAACCGGAGCTTACGCAGGAGTTTAAAAACCTTTTCATTTAAAGAGGCATTGACATGGAAATAATGCCCATTGATGGATAGCCATTCCTTGAGGACAATTTCTCTTAAATAGGCATAGGGAATATGTGCGGCAGCATTGAAATGCGCTTTCCAATAAAGCCCTTTAGTAGTGAAGGCAAAACCTTCTTTGCAAGAGCCAAAGATCGTTTGATCACATAAGAAGAGTAGAGTCTCCTCTTCAGGCAGGGGAAGGAAGGAAGCTTGGGCATGATTCCACTTTTTCGTTGGAATTTCATTTTGATTCGAATAAAACCGTTCATCTTCCCATTGTAAGGCTAGATAATCTAAAACCAATTGAGGAAGGTTGACTTCAATTGCATTTAAATGAGAATAAAAAAGGATCGCTTCAGGCGGGGTATTTTTGTTTAAGTTTCCAGTAAAATGATGAAAGAAGTAATCAATTTGAGCTTCGTATTTTGGAAATAAAAAGGATTGTAGTTTATCTTGATCAAGCAATTTTTCTTTTTGAAATTGGATCAATTGATTAGCCATCATCTCATGATTACTATGTAAATACTGTTTGCAATCTTCAAGATACAATAAAGATTCGTAAGCATTAATCTGCGTCTCCTTTCCAAAATCAAGTAGATATTGTTTCAAATAACTATGGAAACCATCTTTTACAAAAGCGAGGGCCTTAGTCGCATCCTCTAATGCGCTTAAGGTTTCTGGGAGGATGGTTTCTTTTTGATTTACAAGATTCTTATTACAATGAATGCAAATGACCTCTTGTTTCCAATTGAGTTGTTGGCAGTGGGTACAAGATTGGCAATCTTCTTTGATGGATAAACCACACTGATGGCAGAAGGCCGAATTTTCTATTACTACTTGATTACAGCGTGGACAATTTATCATAGATTAAACAACTTCAATTAAATAACGTTGTAAATTTAGTAAATCTTAAGCGTACTTTTTACAGCGAATGTTTTAAATTAGCAAGACCATTTTTTATAAGACTAAATGAATAAGATTAAATCAAATATCCATATAGAAGGAAGAGAAACGATGCCGGGGTTTAGTTTACCCATGAAAAAGATTATCATTTATCTTCTATTGTGTAGCTTAACCATCATGTTTTTAGGCTTAACTTTTTCTTATTTATATCAAAAAATAACGGTTGGTCTTAGTCCGAGCCCTTTACCAAGACTTTTCTTATTAAATAGTTTTCTACTAATTGGGACTAGTTTTTTTATGCACCAAGCAAATTTAGCTTATCAAAGAGATAATACCCAAAATTATACCCGATATCTAATACTGACTTTTTTGATTTCTCTATTGTTTATGATCTTTCAATTTTTTGCTTGGAGTTTGCTTTGGAAATCAGGTGTTTTTATCAATAATGATCCTTCCACTTCTTATTTATATCTCATTTCAGGACTTCATTTTCTTCATGTTTTTGGCGGTCTTCCTCCTTTGGTTTATTTTATTTATGTAGCCATAAAACGCATGAAAGAACCTGTGAGTGTATTGATTTATTTTTCTGATCCTTCCAAAAAAATGAATCTTCAACTATTGACTATTTATTGGCATTTTCTGGATGTCCTTTGGATATATCTCGTGTTATTCTTTACCTTAATCAACCTATTCTAAGTCAATGGTTCCTCGTTGAATAACTTCAATGATTGCGGCATAGGTTTGATTACTATACTGCTTTAAAAAGCTCGTAGGATGCATCCAAATGGCTTGTTCAATATCTTCTTCTTGTTGAGGGATAAGTTGGAGATCTGTAGTATCCATATGATACCAATATGTAGGTTTTAATACCCTTTTATTTTTTCGGTTTAAATACGTATGATAACTCGTATAAATCAATGAACCTAAAGCAATGTTTTGTATTCCTGTTTCCTCTTGTACTTCTCTGACTGCCGCGTCTTCTATAGATTCCCCTTCATCAATCTTTCCTTTAGGTAAATCCCAATGTGCCCGTCTATAGATAACTAGTATTTCTTTTTGTGGATTAAATACCAAACCACCAGCTGCCGAGACGATTTTATAAATACTAAAAAAGGTTTCTTTTAATAGATTAAAATCTTTCCCAAGAATCACCATTTCTTTGGATTTAGAATTTTTCTCTGCGCGATCTACATGTTGTATTAATTGGGTTTTATGACCCATAAATCGAGAAATAATCCGATTCGGTTGGGCTTCATAATTCGAGCGATTGGCCAAATCATCTAAAATGATCGTGCTTTGGTTAATGAAAATTTTATACATTTTGTCTACATTTGTGGGAGATTACAAACCTCCAAAATTATTGTATGGAAACAGAAGAACAAGTTGCTCTAAAATTACTTCAAATTAAAGCAATTAAATTAAGTCCACAAAGTCCATTTACTTGGGCTTCAGGAAAAAAATCACCGATTTACTGTGATAATAGAAAATCCCTTTCCTATCCTTATGTAAGAGATTATATCCGAGATGCTTTAGTAGAAAAAGCAAAAGACTTTGGAACCATTACTATGGTTGCTGGAGTAGCCACAGCTGGTATTGCACATGGCGTTTTATTGGCCAATGCACTTGGTCTTCCTTTTGTTTATATCCGTAGCAAAGCCAAAGGACACGGTCTTCAAAATTTGATTGAAGGAGAACTAAAAGGCAATGAGCGGGTATTAGTTGTTGAAGATTTAATTTCTACAGGAGGATCAGCATTAAGTGCCGTTCAAGTGATTGAATCGGCTGGATGTCAAATTGCTGGAGTGTTAGCCATCTTTACCTATGGATTTCCTTTGGCGGTAGAAGCTTTTGAAAAGGCGGATTGTCGTTTAGAAACCTTATCTAATTTTGAGGTTTTGTTAAAAGAATCGGTACGTATTGGTTATATCAATGAGGAAGAATTGAAACTCATTGAACAATGGCGTGAAGATTTTTAATTAAACTCCAAAACATTGAAGGACTTTGAAAAGAGGGTAGGGCAGTTTTTAGAAAAACGAAGAGCAGAAGATAACTTTCGCTCCCTTCAAAATTATGCGCATTTAATTGATCTATCTTCTAATGATTATATTGGTCTTGCGCGATCTGGAACCTTATACCAATTAGCAGAAGAAAAGTATAGAAAGGAAATCCATAAACACAATAAAAATGGAGCTACAGGCTCTCGTTTAATTAGTGGACATACGACATTGTTTTCGACAATTGAAAAAGAGATTGCCCATTTTCATCAGCAAGAATCGGCTTTGATTTTTAATTCAGGTTATGTGGCTAATGTGGGTTTAATATCCTGTGTAGCACGAAAAAATGATCGAATTATTTATGATGAATTGATTCATGCGAGTATGCATGATGGAATGCGCATGAGTAAAGCCGCGTCTTTTTCTTTTAAACATAATGATCTCCATGATTTAGAGCAACAACTCTCTAATGGAAATGGACAGCAATTTGTTTTAGTAGAGTCGCTATATTCTATGGATGGGGATGAAGCCCCATTAAAAGAAATGGCTAAAATATGTGCGAAGTATGATGCATTGATGATTGTGGATGAAGCACATGCTATTGGTGTTAAAGGACTTGAAGGAAGGGGATTGGTGTATCATTATGGAATACAAGCCCAATGTTTGGCCACAGTAGTTACTTATGGTAAAGCCATGGGATGTCATGGCGCAGCAGTTTTAGGACCCGCATGGTTGAAGGCATATCTTATAAATTTTTGTAGATCGTTTATCTTCTCTACCGCAATGCCTTTGCAAAGTTTATGTACTATTCAGGCTGCTTATGATTTATTGCCAAGCCAAGAAAGTGCTCGTATTAAATTACAAAATTTAATATATTTTTTTAACCAAAAAATGGTTGAATTATGTAACCTTTATTCAGAATTAGAGTATTTAAAAGGTACAAATCCCATTCAAATACTCATTTTCCCCGATAATAAAAGAATAAAACAATTGGCGAGTAGGCTACAAGGTGATGGATTTAATGTTCGAGCCATTTTATCACCTACCGTACCTATAGGAAAAGAACGAATACGAATTTGTTTGCATGCATTTAATAGTGAAAATGAAATTGATACATTCATTAATTCCTTAAATCGCCAGATGAAAAAATTAACATTATAAATCAACTTTTGAAAGTCACCAAACTGTAGAAAATAGTAATAGAATTGGGTTAAATAAAACAGTTTATTATCTTTGGTCTCGCTTTACAAATATATCCTCAAATTATGAGCATAATAAATAAAAAATCAGAAGCTTTTCTTCATAAATATTTGAATAATGCCTCTCCTACAGGTTTTGAAGCCCCAGGCCAAAAAATCTGGTTAGATTATATCAAACCATATATAGATACCTATAAAGTAGATAATTATGGTACCGTCTATGGGATTATCAACCCCGAAAAAAAATATAAAGTAGTCATAGAGGCACATGCCGATGAAATATCTTGGTTTGTCAATCATATTTCAGCGAAAGGATATATCAACGTCATTAGAAACGGTGGCTCTGATCATCAAATTGCACCAGGAATGCGTGTAAATATTCATACCAAAAAAGGCATCGTTAAAGGGATGTTTGGATGGCCAGCTATCCATGTACGTAAAGGGGAAAAAGATAAACAACCTACGAGCCAAAATATCTTTATTGATGTAGGAGCGAAAGATAAGGAGGAAGTACTGAAAATGGGTATTCATGTCGGTTGTGTGATTACTTATCCTGATGAACTAATGATGCTAAATAAACGATTCTATGTTGGCCGAGCATTAGACAATCGAATGGGAGGATTTTGTATCGCTGAAGTAGCTCGACTTTTAAAGAAAAATAAAAAAAGCCTTCCTTTTGCGCTGTATATCGTAAATGCAGTGCAAGAAGAAGTAGGCTTGCGTGGTGCCCAAATGGTAGCCAATGCCATTAAACCTCATGTAGCATTAATCACTGATGTGACTCATGATACTTCTTCTCCAATGATGAATCCTGTTACGCATGGCGATATCAAATGTGGAGATGGCCCAACTATCACCTATGGCCCTGCGGTTCATAACAAGTTGCAAGACTTGATTATTGAAACATCAGAGAAAAATAAAATTCCTCTTCAACGTGAAGCAGCTTCTAGGTCTACAGGAACAGATACGGATGCTTTTGCATATTCCAACGAAGGCGTACCTTCTGCATTGATTTCTATACCCTTAAAATACATGCATACTACTGTTGAATCTGCGCATAAAGACGATGTGGAAAATGTGATTCTCTTATTGTATCATACCTTATTAAATATTAAAGCGAATCATAATTTTAAGTATTTCGATTGATTTGGATTCGTAAAATAATTGACTTTGTCCTTTATAGTAACATCTATATTGGCCTTTGTGCAGTAGCCTTAGCGCTAGAAACTCAAATTTTATTAGGCAAAAAAATAAGTTTTTCTCCTTTAATACTGCTTGTCTTTTCAAGTACGTTGGTTATTTATGCTTTACACCGATTGGTGGGATTGTCTAAAGTCGCTCAATTTATAGATAAAGAACGCTATAAAGTCATTGAAGAGTATAAAACCCACATCTGGATTTACGCCATCTTGGCCATTATTGGAGGGGCAATAAGTTTTTTCTATTTATCAAGGTCAGTACAAATTGGACTTATTATTCCCGGGCTTATTTCTTTAGCTTATGTTCTTCCTGTTTTTGGTGGAAATAAATCCCTACGTTTAAGAGATTTCAATTTTATAAAAATATTTTTAGTAGCCTTGGTTTGGGCTTATGTAACAGTGGTTCTTCCTATACTAGATGCTCAGGTTACTTGGACTTGGATACACGTGGGTTGGGTGAGCCAAGCGATCTTATTTATTTTTGCCATTACTTTACCATTTGATATTCGAGATTTAGACGTCGATCAATTCAATAAGGTAAATACCCTTCCAGCCAAATTAGGGAAAGCTTTAACTGTTAAATTGGCTATTCTTTGTCTAGCTATTGCGTTGATCATAGGTTGGTTGACCTTTCCTGATCCCTTCCCAATTGGACTCTCTTTAGTTTTGTCTATAACCGCAATGCTAGTTGTCTGGGTAAGCAATAAAAAGCATGATTACTATTTTACAGGGCTCTTAGATGGAACAATGATTTTACATTTTTGTGGAGTAGCGTTTCTCTGGTTTTAGACCAAAATTATTTACAATTACAACGATAATTATTTTCCAAATCAATGACCGTTATCAATTTTACGGAGCGGTCACATTCGGCAATTACAGCACGAATCATTTGCCCATCATCACTTCTTGCTTCATAAGAATAAGTAGGACATGGACGATCCGATGGATTCGATTTTCGTTGATTAATTTTCCCGTTTTCTAGTACATAAGCCACTTCCCCTTTATCTATTTTACGACAACCCATTCGGCAACGAGCATGTTTCGTATAAATAAAATCTTTTCCCCGATAACCCGTTTCGCCAAGGTCAATATTATCTCTAGGCCCTGGTGGTTTGTTATCATTTTGTTCCTCTCCTTGATCTGGATAATTATTTCTTGGACTGGGATTTAATGGATCATCAAGTCCTTTTAGAAGGTAAAGTCCCAGCATAATTAAAAGGATAAATCCAATGGCCCCTAAGGTGTATTTATTGATTTGCACGTTGGTAATTTATAAGGTGTAATTAATTTTTTTTGGGGCCACGCTTCAAAAAAAATACTTTTTTTGAAGCGACGCTACGTTTCGGGGCTCGCTATTCGCTCGGCTTTTTACAGGAAAAAATCTTTCAGATTTTCCTGTAAAAATCTAGACTATCGTCTACCCACTCCACATCGCTTGTCCGTAAAGTTGAGCAATTAGATTGAGTTATCCAAAAGAAGATTAGGCTTTTACCGTTAAACCATCATTCCTTACCGTTTAAATAAAATAAGTAACCGATTGCATAGTTTATATTTCCACATATGACTTTTCTCTACAACTTGTGATCGAATTATTTATTAACCACCTCGTTAACGTATGGATAAAACCCTCGATACTTTAACAAGAAAAAACAATTACTATGAACAAGTATACGCTTTTTGCCAAAGTACTATTTACGACAATGATTATGAGCTATTTATTTTCGTCCTGTGCCCCCATCAATTCGGCCAAATATTCAGATTGGAATAAACAAAACTATACGATTTTAGAATATTCAGAGGAAGGTGCAAGACCTTGTGATGGAGATTGTCAGAATGGATTCGGAACGATCTTCTATCTCGGAACAAAAGACAAAGTTTATTCAGGAAATTGGAAAGATGGAGACTTCCACGGACAAGGAACTACCTTTCACCCCAATGGAGCTATTCGATATACAGGAAATTGGAAAGAGGGCAAAAAAAATGGAACAGGTTCTTTTTCCAATGATCAAGGTTTCAAACGCTACGAAGGTGATTGGAAAAATAACATTGAGCATGGAGAAGGGATGGCCTATTATCCCAATGGAGATCGATTTGAAGGTGCTTTTCAAGAAGGTAAAAAACATGGAAAAGGAACCTTGTTTTTTTCCAATGAAGATGAGTTTACTGCAAATTGGCATAATGGAGTCATCATTGGAGAAGGACAATTAAAAGTCGCTAATAATTCGAAGAGTCATCGTCAAGGAGCAGCAGATTTAATTCCTTCTAGATGTTTGGTGTCAGGAGATTGCAAAACAGGTTTTGGAATTATCCAATACGATAATGGCAGCCGCTATGAAGGAAATTTCAAGGAAGGTAAATTTGATGGTCAAGGTAAGTTTTACAACATGGATGGCGTTTTAATCTATGAAGGAACTTATGCCAATCATCAACGAGAAGGAAAAGGAATTTCTTATTTCTCCAGTGGAACCAAACAATTCGAAGGGACTTGGGTCAATAATGAGCCAAGTAAATCAGGAAAGTATTACAGCTTTACAGGTGAACTCCTCGTAATAGCTAAAGAATAGGTTTATTGAGTATTACAGTTTTAGTCAAAGTACTGCTGCCTGATTATTTAAACGTAAATAATTAGGCAGCCTTTTTATAAATTTATCGTTTATATTAGGAATATCAAACCTAATCCATTTTATTCGAGAAAAAATACACAAAATATGAAAACCTATATTTTTACCTTTTTAATTATGATCCTACCAATCTTAGGATTTGGTCAAATAAAATCTTCTGTAGATTTGATGTATGGAATCGATTATACCTATCGGAATTTAAAAACAACAAGTGAAGATTCTACGGTGTTAGGGATTTTTGAGAAAAGACAAGCGGTAGAAAAAGGGAAACTAAATTGGAGATTTGGTTTCAATTACAACCAAAGATTGACGAATAAAGTATATATAAAAACAGGACTTCGACTTGCTAGTATCGGATATAAAGGGGAAAAGCAAACGGACTTAAGATGGCCAAGTGAAAATGTGGGCGGAGAATACGTATTCGATCCAAATTTGCCCCATGAAGTGCAGTTAATTTATAATTATTGGTTTGTGGAAATCCCGCTTGCTTTGCGCTTTGAATATTTAGATAAGAAATTTACCCCTTTTGTTGAAATAGGTGTTTCTCCTTCTATTTTTATGACTACAAAAACAATATCTAAAACAGATATTGACACCTCGTCTTCTTTTAGTAAAGGAAACAATCAGAATTTTAATAAATTCCAAATGGTAGGCGTGGTCTCTATGGGAATGAGCTATCAAATAAGTGATAAATTTCAGGTATTTGGACAACCTAGTTTCAGATATCATCTGACCAAATTAGTAGATGCTCCAATTGAAGAGAAATTGTATAATTATGGGTTAGAAATTGGAATCAGAATGAAGATAATCTAAGGAATTTAAGCATTCATCTTTTGTTTTAATTAGGTAAGAATAAAATAAAATAACAAATAATTCCTCCTCCTTTTTCATTTTCCTAATCATTCGATTATTTTTGTACCTATGGAAAGTAAAAATGGTTTAGAAATAAGACATAATTGGACTAGCAAAGAGGTTCAAGAAATATACGATATGCCGATTTTAGATTTACTCTATCGAGCGGCTACCATTCAACGTCAATATCATACCGCATCAGAGGTTCAGGTTTGTACGCTGTTGTCTGTTAAAACAGGAGGATGTCCAGAAGATTGCTCTTATTGTCCACAAGCAGCTCGTTATCATACCGATGTGAAAGTCCACAAGCTGTTGGATGTGGATGAAGTGCTTACCAAAGCGAGCATTGCTAAACAAAATGGGTCTACTCGTTTTTGTATGGGCGCAGCATGGCGAAATATCCGAGACAATAGAGATTTTGATAAGGTCTTGGAAATGGTGCGTGGAGTCAAAGACATGAACATGGAAGTTTGTTGTACCATGGGTATGTTGACGGAAAGTCAAGCGCAAAAACTAAAAGATGCGGGTTTATATGCCTACAACCATAACTTAGATACTTCGGAAGAATTTTATGACGAAATTATTTCTACCAGAGAATATGATGATCGTTTATCTACCATTAAACATGTACGGAAAGCAGGATTAACCGTTTGTAGTGGAGGTATTATTGGTATGGGAGAAACTGATGAAGATCGAAGAAAAATGTTGATGACACTCGCAAATATGCCTGTACATCCAGAGTCTGTTCCTGTGAATGCTTTAGTTCCTGTAGAAGGAACGCCTTTAGCCGAACAACCTCGAGTACCTGTTTGGGATATGGTCCGCATGATTGCTACAGCAAGAATCATGATGCCGATGTCTCAAGTCCGATTATCTGCAGGAAGAGAGCGAATGCCTGTGTCTGAACAAGCATTATGTTTCATGGCAGGCGCAAGTTCTATTTTTGCTGGAGAAAAACTATTAACTACTCCAAATCCATCAGTAGATCAGGACAAAATGATGTTTGATATTTTAGGTTTAAAACCAAGACCTGCATATAAAAATAAGCCTGCCCATGTCGAAGAAAACACGGCAAGCTAAGGGCAAACATGCGCGTATTAAGGTAGGAAATTCCAGATTTAATTCCATAGATATTATTTGTTGGATTATTGCCTTATGTTTATTGGCCCAGGTATTTTTAACGCCATTATTATGGGGAACTAATCGTATTTTTCCCTTAGTTCCGATATTTGAATCCCTCCATTTTCAAATGAGTAAAATGGGAGATTATCTGGTGTTGGCCCTGTTGATTATCTCCATTGGATTCTTTGCTTTGTACAAAGATCGGCGCATAGGTGCTAGTCTCTTATTTGGGCTGTTTAGTTTGTTCTTTATTTTTGATCTTACCCGCGTTCAAGCCTGGACTTATCAGTTTTTACTTATGCTTTGGGTCATTTCCTTTTTGAAAAAAGACCGAACGAATGAAGGAGAGGTATTACAAGTTTTACGCTTAATGATTGCCTTTACTTATTTTTGGAGTGGTATTCATAAAATCAATGTATATTATTTTACCGATACATTCCCTTGGTTGTTAGAAAGTTTTTCATGGACTCAACCATTAGGAAAATATAAGGCGGTAGCTTTAGCTTCTGTAATCTATGAATCGCTCTTAGGTATTCTCATTTTGTTTCCACGTTTTTGGAAATATGCACTGCTTCTAATCAGTTTATTTCATGTATTAATTCTTATGGTTTTAGGACCTCTTGGTCATTTTTGGAATGTAGTGGTTTGGCCTTGGAATATAGCGATGATTGCTTTTGCTTGGGTTTTATTTAGAGAAGCTATTCCCTTTGATTTTAAACGTAGTATTCGATTTACGCCTTCTATTGCCATTATTGTTTTATTGGGAATTTGTCCTCTGGGTGCGTGGTTTAATATTTGGCCAGATCCTATTTCGCTTACCATGTATTCAGGAATGGGAGATGAAGCGGTTGTTTTTTATGATGAAAAAGATCCAACGTGTTTACCTCCTTGGTCTGAAGAAGATAAATTTGTTTCTGATGGGTTAAGCTTTTTATCTTTAGATACTTGGGCCTTTAAGGAATTAGGTGTCCCTGCTTTCCCAGGAATGGCATCCTACAAAAAAGCAGGCAAGGTATATTGCGCTTGCAGTAATTCTAGCTACAAAGGGCTACAAACTATGGAACTATCTGATCGGTTTAAAGAATCAAAAAAGAAATGGACAACAATAAATTGTGAAGTGTTGAGGAATGAATAAGCGAAAGATTACTATTTCATTTTTCTACGTTTCGCTCTTACCCCTTTGCCCATCATTTGTTGATGTTGAGACATTCCGCCTTTAGGTACCATTTTTAATTGTTGTTCAATTTGTTTGATTCCTTGAATAACTTCCGCTTGTTTAATATTCAATTTCTTGGCTGATCGAATGTGATTTTTAGCTGCAGTTCGTTTACCTTTTGCTGCACTTACTTGGGCAAGGACTAAATATACTTGTGCTGTAAAATCATCAGAAGGAAGACCTACTTCCAATGCTTTGTTCATGTACAACTCTGTTTTTTCAAAGTCTCTACGTTGCACCGCAATGGTTCCTAAAAGAAAATGGTAGGTTCCTCGATTCCATTTAAGCATCCAATTGGGTTTCCAAGTATAGGACAATTGTTTTTCTGCGCCTTCTAAATCACCCATTTGTAAAGCTTTAGAAGCTGGGCCAACGGTGCCTAAAAGAAAATAACCCACCAAAAGAACTAGACCTGGAATATATAATAACCAAGAATAAGCTAATCCATAAGGAAGAAAGGAAACTAAAATACCTCCAATAATTAGGACAGCAATAAGAATAAAACGGGTTTTTACAGGAATAACAAACATATTTTCTTTTTTAATTGAGTTGCAAAGGTCTACTTTTCCTGTTAAACATAAAAGTTTTGCATTATGTTTTTATAAAATCAATTTTTTATAAGGTTCAAAGCGATAATACTTTGGTTGAGAATCTAATCGTAAATGTAACCAAGACACGCCTAAACCTGCGGTACTTATCCAAGTTGTTCGCTCATTGATACGATCAATAAAATTTTGAGCAAGACATTGCCAAAGCGCATGGACTTGATCTGCTGGAGCATTACGCAAAAATACAGCAAAATGTGGATAGGTTTCTGGTTCTTTTATAGGACAAGGAGCAATAAGATGTGCATCGCCACCAAGATTATCAAAATCAATGATACCTGTATAATTTGTAGCCTTTGAAAAATGCTCTTTAAAGGCATTGGGATTGGGAATTAATTCGGGTAGAATGGTACTACGCACCAATACAAATTCAAATTTTTTATGTACACTTGATTTTTTAACGGGGATTGTTTCCCAGAAAAAACCTTCAAAGGGACAATCTTTTAGGGCTTGGGTATAAAAATCACGAAAAGCTTCGTTGTCTAATAAGAGTTGAATAAACTCTGCATAAGTTAAAATGTTTTCTTTGTCCCAAATTTTCATTTGTTGAATTTGCCCATTTCTAAGCGTCGTCGTCTCTATTTCCCACATGGCAGAAAAAGTTTTATCTTGTGTTAATTGATTAGTTTGCAAAGGTCTTAAAAAAAGGATTAATAATGAAACGTCTTTTGGTTTTCAAAATGTTAATATTGCTTGTTGTTTTTGTGTACGGACAAAAAGAACAGGGAAAGACAAGTAGGGAAGAGTTGGTGGTAAACACCTTTGAACTTGATCACTTACTTAGTTCCGATCCTCTAAATAATAGTGCTTCTACTGCAAGATTTAATTTATTGGCTTATCAATCTTTATTAGGTGTAGATCCGAAAACCAATGAAATTGTTCCTGTTTTGGCTGAAACTCGACCTATCCGTACAATAGAAAATGGTAAACATGTCCTTGTGTTTAAAATCAAAGAAGATGCGGTTTGGGATGATGGAACGCCCATTACGAACCAAGACGTATCCACTACCTTAAAGATTATTCTTAACCCGCATGGTTTTTTATTTTCTTACCAAGGATATTTAAAGGAAGTAGAAGAAATAATTTGTGATGAGGCCGATCCGAAAACCATCAAATTAATTTATGAAAAGCCTTATGCGTTGTGGGAAGCTATTTTTATTGATATTCCAATTTTGCCTAAATATCTTTTTGATAAAGAGGAAATATTAGATGCTTTTTCTATCGCAAACTTAAAAGGAGAATTATCCGATGTGCAAGATATTAGACTAAAAGAATTTGAAAAAAAGAGACAAGAAATGCTCGCTTCGAATGCTTCTTTTGGTTCTGGCCCATATTATGTTTCTTCATGGAGGGGCGAAAATAATATCATTTCTTTTTCAAAGAAAAAAAAATGGTGGGGCACAAAACAAGAAGGTCTTTTTTTTGAAAATAAACCTAAAGAAATCAACTTCTATTTATGTGAATTCAATGAAGCGGTAAACCTATTTAAGGAAGGAAAAATTAATGTGTTAAATGGGTTAGCGGCAAATAAGGATTATGAATTGGAAGAAAAAAAGTCTTTATCTACTACCTTGATAGGATCAAAATTTGCCTTTGATTATGTGGGCTTGAATCAACATCATTCTATTTTGAAAACAAAGAATAACCGATTGGCTTTGGCCTATCTAGCCAATGTGGAAGGTTTTATTGATGATTATTTAAAAGGCTATGCCCAACCCGCAGTAGGAATGATTCACCCAGAGGATAAACGTTTTAACAAAGAATTAAAACCCTATAGTTTTGATTTGAAAAAAGCACAAAAGATATTGAAAGACGAAGGATGGATAGATTCCAATAAAGATGGAATTTTGGATAAGATGGAAAATGGAAAACGGATTGATTTTCGACTAAAAGTATTATTCAATATGGGCAATAAAAGGAGAGAAGCCTTATGTCTACATTTAAAAAAACAATTCGCTTTGGTGGGAATTGAACTTGAGATAAATAAGGTCGCTTGGGTGGTTTTGTTGGAGCGTATTCAAAGCCATCATTTTGATATGTATATTGGCGGTTGGATTTGTTCTACATTGCCAATTGATCCATATCCAATTTGGCATTCAGCAAGTAGAAATGATGGATCTAATTATGTATCCTATTTTTCTGCGGAAGCAGATGAGCGTTTAGAGAAGATGCGATATAGTGCCGATGAAGCGATGATTAATAAAAATTGGGAAAGACTACAAGAATTAGTACATCAAGATTTGCCTTATCTTTTTCTTTTTCATGAAAAGGTCAAATGTATGTACGATAAAAAAATCAAAGGCGCTTTTTATGCGCCAAGTCATCGTTCGATTTGGTTGCCTTCTCTTTATTAAAAGAACAAAAATATTCTATTCGATAAATTCAATAAAAGTGATCAAATTCCTTTACTTTTGTAGGATAAAATAAAAACATCATGAAGCAATATTTTTTTTACTTAATCATTTGTACTCTTTTGGTAAGTTCTTGTGCTAGAAACAAAGACAATATTACACCAGAAGGGATCGCCTATGAAGTTACTTTTGTGGGAAATTGGACAGCGGCTAATCATCCTACAGACTATCCTGGTAATGCCCATTTTTCACCAGTAACGGGTTTAAGTTTTAAAAATTTTGGCGTGTTGTTTTTGGAAGGTGCAATAGCAAGTAAAGGGATTCAAGAAATGGCAGAAACAGGGGAGACTGGAAAATTGGTGCGGGAGATTCGAAATATTATTAATAAAGAAAATGATGGTTATGATTTGGTTTTGGCTGATGGTCCAACTATGAGTGGCTCTGATTCTATTTCTTTTGAAATAATTATCAATGAGGAACATCCTAATGTCACTTTAGTCTCTATGATTGCGCCTAGCCCCGATTGGTTTGTAAGTACAGGTATCATCAATTTATTTGGCGTAGATGAAGTGACCGTTCCTGCTTTAGTTTATGATGCGGGCACGGATAGTGGAATTACTTTTACTTCTGAGGATTTAGAAACAGATCCACAAGGCGTTGTTGAACCTATAGTAAGTGCGCCTTTAGGAGATGGTACTTCTATTGCAGAACCTGTAGCTTTCTTTCGATTTAAAAAAATAGAATAAAAGACAAACTTAAAAGGTAGCGCGAACACTAGCGCGTCCTACATGAATCATGCGAGCTTCTCCTGTTTTTCGACCTTCATAACTCAGGTTGAGTAATATGTTTTGTGCCAGCCTTCTTTCCAATGTTAGGTTCCATAAATAGTTCTTGCCATTTTGTAAACCTTGGAGCATGGCAAACTCGACAGGTGTGCCAGGCATTCCTGTATAATCCACATCAACATAGGATAGTTTTAGTCGAATTTCTGTTTTAGAAATTTTGTTATAAGTCATTTCTGCACTCATATCATGGTTTAAGGTAGTCTCTAAATCTCCAATGGTATTTTTAGAATTTCGGTAGGTATAATTTAAGATGGTTCGAAAGTTTTTATTGAAAATTAAAGTGAGTTGGGGTTCTACGGTATAAAATTGAAGAGCAAAATCTTTATTATTAAAAAACTCCGAATCATTATCTCTTGTCCCTCTACTTGCCGTTAAATTAGTTCCTATCTTTTTGCTAATATTCCAACGTGCTTTTAAGGCTTGTTCGCTTCGTCTTCGATCTTCATAGCCTGTCGTTAAAGCTACCTTGTTTCGATTATTAGAAAAACTTAATTCCAGCCCATATTTCGGATTAATTCGATTAAAGAAGAGGCTGTTTCTTAAATTGGTATTTATAGAAACTAACGAGGAGTCTGGAAGATTAAATTCAAATGGATTCCAAGGAAAAATACTTTCGTCTTCGATGGTTCTTCGGCTGATTTGGAAGGTGGAATTGGTGCTGAATTTAGCTACAAAACCTTTAAATCCTTTTTCATTTTTCCAAATACGAATGGGATTAAATCCGAAACTCTGACTAAATTTTAAATTATTAGATCGAATAAATTCATCTGAAAAAGTACTCACTCGAATATGATCCGCTTGATCGCTAAATACAGCCGTTTCAAATTCATCCAATTGTTTTATCCCGTCTTCATTTCGATCTATCCACGTATATACACCCTCTCCTGGATTAACTTCTAAGTAAGTATATTCTATCTTTTGTTGTTGACCAGAGCCTAATTCATAGACGGTATTTGCCCTGATTAAACCTTTCTTTACATTCAATAAATATTCTACTCGACCAAGGTAGGTAGCTTGTGGATCTTGAGTGGTTAAGGTACTATCATTAATGACTAAATTTCGGTAAGTCATATTCCAGCGAAGGGTAGAACTTTTTTTAGCTTTCCAAAACCCATTGATATTAAAATCATCTGCGCTCGTCGCCTTTTTGAATGCATTGGCTTGATCTTCATAATCCAATCGTTTGCTATAACTTGCGCCAATTTGATAGCTTTTATTTTCGCCTGTACTGATATAAGCTTTGGCTAGATCATAGAAAAAACTATTCGCCTGCAAACTATCGGTATCTGAAATATATTGACTGTTTTTTTCTCGCTCTCCATAAATTCCAACTTTAAATCCATTGAGCTTTTTAAAGGTTTTACTTATGTCTACACGCGGTCTAAAAAAACGACTGTCCACTTCTGTGGCTTCCGTTGTTAAGTAACTTAAAGAAGCTTTAAGATCAAATCCTTTTCGGGTAAATCGGCTAGAAGCCTCATGTTTAAATCCAGTATAATTATTTTCTCGAATAAAATTACTAATCCCATATTTAATAAAACCAACTTCTTTTTTTTGTAGAGATAAAGAGGCATTGGTTAAATGCTCATTGGCTTGAACGGCATCTATTGTATTCCAATCTCTTCTAAACTCAATGGATCGATAATTTTGAAATTCACGAAAATTTTCGTGGACAAATTCATAGTCTACTTTGCCCAATAATTGTAATCCTAAGTTCGGGTCTTTTTCTTTGTCCAAAATTATTTTTTGTTCATAACTAGCCTTTGCTCCTAAGCCTTGATTGTCTTGCTCATCTAAATCAGAAAGTGTATTTACATCAGAATTTGATAAAGCCACTTCTGTAAATATTTTTGCATTTTTACTAATTTCATAAGTCGCACCAAGACTATACATTTGTTGTTGATTCGGTGCGGTAAGCTTTACTACAGGTTCAAAATCACCTTGTGGCATCCCATTACTATCTGGAGAAACCCAACGGTAAACTCTAAAATTGACACTCGATGTTTCTCTAATATAATTGCCATTTCCTAAACCAACATTACTAAATTGCAAGGTATATTGTGCACTATCTTGATTAAAGGTTTGTACATACACGCTGTCGTAAAGAATGCCATTCACTAAGGTGTCTACCATCTTGTACATTGGACGATCAATGTCAAATTCTTCAAGTGTTTCTACTCCAGAAAAGAAGGCGTCTTGTGCTTGATCTCCCAAGTCTTGAAACTGTTGTCTTTGGAACACCGAGAGTTCGTTTTGAGCATATTGATTTTTAGCATCTTGTTCGGAAAATAGATTAAAATGTACATCTAATTTGCCGAGAGAATATTCTAAATTGGCGCCGTATAATGTGCGAGGGAAAGTATTGACTGAATAAGTAAAGTCAATAACAATTCGTTTATCTTTGGTGATTAATTGATTATTGGTGAAGGTTACCTCTCCTGTATTATAATCAATTACATAGTCATTTTCAGAACCTCTAACCAGCTGTATGCCATCAATAAATACTTTTTCTGTACCAGCAAGAATGATGATAAAACGTTCACCTACATTACCCACTAATTTATAAGGACCTTGATTACCTTCACTTCCATTAAAGGCATTTCTAGCAAATGTTCCTCTAGAAACGGCACCGCTTGCTTTAGCTTTAAGATTGCCATATTGTTCGAAAGGGACTTCCGTAGAGAAACTAGCTCCTTGTAATTTTCTTAAATAATTGAGGAAATATCCTTTAGGTTTTTGCAATTGATAATCACCAGCGATTAAAGTAGATTTATGCCGCTTTAATTGGATAAATACTTGGTCGAATTCTTGAAGTTGTTGAGTGTTCCCTTCGGGTTGTAAAGGAATATTATTGTCAGAAATTGCGGCCAAAATTTCGATGTCATCACCAATGTTTCCAGCCATTTGCAAATTGAAACTTGAGTTTAAAACCAAGTCTTGATTATTACCAAATGAAATACCTCGCGCAAAGCTTCCACTGTATTTTAGGCCTTCAAAATCAAACACTTCAGGCCCGTTATTATAAGGGTTGTATTCATAGGGTATGACATAATCTGAAAAATCTTCATAGCCAATCCAACTCGTATCTTTATGACTATAAATGGTACTGAGTTGGTAAGGCATTACCCGATATTTTACACGTATCCCTTTGGGTAAATTCGTTTTGATTTCCCATGTTAAAAAGTTGTTATTTACTTGGTAGTAGGTAGAAGGGATAGCGCTATTATTACTAAGGTCAGTGAGTTCTACGGTCTCTGGAATTACAGTAAGGGTGTCTAAAATCAAGGTGTCAGAGATGCTAAGAAATGTTTTTGTTCGCCAATTGGATAAAGAGGTGCCATTGTCTTTTTGACTCCAAGCAGAAGCAGAAAAACCAAAGATTAACCAACAAAGGACTACGAAGCGTAGAAACAATAGGTTGTTTGTTTAAAAGACTTTATACGAAATTATTCAGTGTAAAGTCTAATGAAGTATTTATTCTATGAAATTGTACTAAGCAACTCCAATAAATTTAACGCAAAGAAAAATAATTCGTTGTAAAAAAAGCCCAAAAGTGATGCCGAATGACAAAATGATCATAAAAAATCATATTTGTGTCAAAATAAAAGTCAAAAACCCTCGTTTAAAGTATGGAAATTCAAAAAAGTTTGAATGAAAAGCAACCATTTTAATTCAATATCAGACTTATAAGTGAAGTAAAGGCAATACTTTAATCACTTTTCTAGTCATTTACCTAATTTCTCATGTCATTTGATAACTCAGATGTAATATTATTTGTAGAATTAGAGACAACTTGAAATTATAGTAATTTTTTTGTACTATTGCATTGCAAATTCGTTGTTACCTCAAAAATCAATTAAGATTAACCTAATTAACACAACTCATTAAATTCCTTTATTTATGCAGTTTAAATTTGTTTTTTCATTTTTCGTTTTGCTCTTTTTTGTAAATACTATTCAAGCCCAAGACAATACTTTTGCAGATACTAACGAAGAAACAACCATTGAAGCCTCTACATTAGTTACTATTCTTGCAGATGCTGGTTCTCATATCTTTTTTACCGACCCCGAAAGTAAAGTTTGTTTTATTGATTTCGCCGAAATTGATGGCTATGCTAAGCAATTAGTAGTTAAGAAAGGAGAAGAAATCATTATTGATGAAGCATTGTGGGAATTACCAGAAAACACCATTTATGAGTTAGATTATGAAAAATATTTATCTGGTGAATACCAAATTGAGCTTTATACTTATGCTACAGTCATAAAGAAAGCATTAAACGTTAAATAACATCCTTTAAGGATTTAAAATATTAAAGCACAAACTCTTTGAGTTTGTGCTTTTTTTATTGATGTAATGTTGACTTTACCAAAGCTTTGGAAAAAAGGCATGCGTGCTTTTTATATAATCTTGGTAAGCTGGATTCTTCTTTAACTTAGCTTCTAACATAGGAACACCAGAAACTTTTAACAATAAAAAACTAATTAGTATGGGACTAATTATCGAATAATAGATCATTCCAAAAGGAATTGAATAAATAAAAACGCCCCACCATAAAAGCACTTCTCCAAAATAATTCGGATGTCTCGATCTACTCCACAGTCCAGTTTGTATAATCTTCCCTTTATTTTCTCCCGATTTTTTAAATTGATACAACTGATAATCGGAAATACTTTCAAATAAAAAACCAATACACCAAAGGCTACTTCCAATGATGAAAAATAATTGGGCATATGGAGTGATGAATGTTTCCGCAGAGACCGCAACCATCAAAGGCAAACTAATAACCCACATACAAAATCCTTGTAAAAGAAAGACTTGAAATATAGTTCGAATCACAAAATACTTTCCCCATTCTTCTCGCCATTTTTTATATCGCCAATCTTCTGGCTTTCCCCAATTTCGAATCCATAAATAAATGCCCAATCGCAAGCCCCAAATAATGACCATGCCCAAAAGGATGCGTTTCGAGATATCCGTATCAAAAGAAGTAAGAAAGACAATACTCAAACTTACAAATCCAAGCCCCCAAGCAATATCTACCAATCCATTGTTTTTTTTGTACATGGCTATTAAAAACCATAGACTCACATAGACTAGAATAAAAACAGCGGCAAATGAAAAGGGATTTGACATAGAAATAGTAATTAAATAAAGTATATTTGTGATGCGTTTATACAGAAGTAATTTAAAAGTTATCTTACCACCTACAGGCAAATATAAAAATAAAAACATGGACCATTTAAAAGACCTTTTAGAAACAAAAAAAACAACCTATTTAAATGAATTATTGGACTTACTAAGAATCCCTTCAGTAAGTGCTGATCCGGCATATAAAGAAAGTGTATTTCAAACCGCAGATTTTATTAAAGATAAATTGATCGAAGCAGGATGTGATGGCGTAGAAGTTTGTCCAACTGCTGGTTATCCTATTGTGTATGGAGAAAAAATAATTGATCCTTCTTTACCCACGGTGTTGGTTTATGGTCATTATGATGTACAACCTGCCGATCCTTTAGAGTTGTGGGATTCTCCTCCATTCGAACCTGTTATTAAAGAAGATAAAATCTATGCACGTGGAGCTTGTGACGATAAAGGGCAAATGTATATGCATGTCAAAGCTTTTCAAAATATGATGGAAACCAATTCCCTTCCATGTAATGTGAAATTTATGATAGAAGGAGAAGAGGAAGTCGGATCAGAAAATTTAGAGACCTTTGTTAAAGCTGAAAAAGAACGATTAAAAGCAGATGTGTGTTTGATTTCTGATACCTCAATGATCGCCAACGATGTACCTTCTATTTGTGTAGGACTTCGTGGACTTAGTTATGTAGAAGTAGAGGTAACAGGGCCAAATCGAGATTTACACTCAGGTGTTTATGGAGGGGCTGTAGCCAACCCGATCAATATTTTATCAAAAATGATTGCTTCTTTACAAGATGAAAATAATCATATTACTATTCCTTCTTTCTATGATGATGTTGCGGTAGTAAGCGAAGAAGAACGAAAAGCAATGAACGAAGCTCCATTCGATTTGATTGATTATCAAAAGGATTTGGAGATTGATAAAATTCATGGAGAAGATGGGTATACGACTTTAGAGCGCACTTCAATCCGACCTACTTTAGATGTCAATGGAATGTGGGGAGGTTATATTGGAGAAGGTGCAAAAACAGTTTTACCTTCTAAAGCTTTTGCTAAAATTAGTATGCGATTAGTACCTAATCAAAATCCAGATAAGATTACCAAACTGTTTGAAGATCATTTTAAATCGATTGCTCCACCTTCGGTGAAAGTAAAAGTTACTCCACATCATGGAGGGGATCCTGTCGTTACTCCAACGGATTCTTTAGAGTATAAAGCAGCAAGCAAAGCCTATGAAAAGACCTTTGGAAAAACTCCAATCCCACAACGAAGCGGAGGAAGTATTCCAATTGTGGCTCTATTTGAAAATGAACTAAAAGTCAAAACTGTTTTAATGGGTTTTGGATTAGATTCTGATGCGATTCATTCGCCTAATGAGCATTATGGATTATTCAATTACTTTAAAGGAATCGAAACTATTCCTTACTTTTTTAAATATTATACCGAAATGAAAACGACTTAATCCGCGAATCATTTTTGACAAAATTATAAAGGCGATACTGTTTTGGTATCGCCTATTTTTTTTTGTTCGCACCAAAAAAAGATTCAACTGCATCATTATTATTAAACGCATCTTGGTAAGAGAAGAAATTCTCCGTCCGCCATTTATTTTTTACTACTTAATTTTTAATGATGATGAAACAGAAGAAATTGTTAGCTGTGGTGTTTTGTTCTTTTTTAGGAATCTGGCTGCTCGCTATTTACGGATTTAAACCTTATCAAAAGGGAAGTACAGATCCTTTTATTATAAAATTGAAAAAACAATTACTGAATTATAATAATCACTATGCACATGAGAAAGTGTATCTACATACGGATCGTACACTCTTTGAACCAGGAGAAGATATTTGGTTTAAGGCGTATGTAAAGGATGCCAATACGCATCAAGCAAGTACAAAGAGCGGAATTTGTTATGTAGAATTTATCGATCCTAAAGGAACCGTCATTAAAAAGCTGACGTTGCTTGCGCAAGGAGGAAATGGGCATGGTGATTTTTCTATTTCTCCTGATGCAGTAGGTGGTCTTTATAAACTAAAGGCCTATACGAAATGGCAATCAAACGAAAAACAATTTTTTGAAAAAGAAATAAATATTCAACGAAGCATACTCCCTAATTTGAGTATGAAGTTGGAATTTGAACGAAAGGCTTTTGGAGCGGGTGACCAAGTGGAAGCTCGTTTAGATTTAGCCTCACTTGACAACAAGCCGCTTGGGAATCATGATTTCCAATTTTTAGTAAACATCGGCGGACACCAATTTACTCAATCAACAGGAAAGACCGATGATTCTGGGCGTGCTTATGTCAAGTTTAATTTACCCACAGAGTTAAATACTACGGATGGGTTGTTAAATGTTATGATTCCTTATAAAGGACAAAATGAGTCTATCTCTCGATCTATTCCTATTGTCCTTAATCAAATTGATGTCCAGTTTTTTCCAGAAGGTGGTGATCTTATCGCTGGGGTACCAAGCCGCATGGCCTTTAAAGCAGTTAATGAATTTAACAAGCCTGCGGATGTAGAAGGCTTTATTTATGATCATAAAAAGAATATCATTGCCCCACTTAAAAGTTTTCATCAAGGAATGGGAGCAGTGAAATTTACCCCACAAGCAGGTGTGAAATATCATGTAGAAATTACAAAACCAGTTCGAATTAAAACCCCTTATACTTTGCCTCGAATTTTATCTTCAGGAGCAAGTATGCAAGTACTCACTAACCAATCTGAAGCAGTTCAGGTTGAAGTGCATTCTACTTATGAGCAATCCTTTTACTTGACCGCTCAAGCGGGAGGAGAATTATTTTACTCCGAAAAAATGAATCATAAAGGGATTAGTGGACAGTCTGTTTTTGTTCCAGTTGCTGAGTTACCCATAGGCATTGTAAAATTGACTTTATTTGATCAAAATCATATTGAACTTGCAGAACGTTTAGTTTTTACTGGATTAAACAAAGGCTTATCTATAGATATTAAAACAAATAAAACATCCTATCAGCCAAGAGAAAAAGTAGAGATGGAAGTCATCGTTAAAGATAACAAAGGGCTTCCAGTAAAAGGTAATTTCTCTTTAGCAGTAACCGATGAAAATTTAGTCTCTTTTGCCGATGATAAGCAAGGACATATCTTATCTCATTTTCTTTTAGAATCCGAGTTGGTTGGAGAAATTGTAGAACCTAATTTTTATTTTGATCCAAAAGAAGAAAAGGCAACCGAGGCATTAGATTATTTACTAATGACTCAAGGATGGAGACGCTTTGATTGGAAGGAAGTTGATGCGGATAAATATATTGCTAATAAGATAGAAGGGGAGAATGCAAAAGTATCTGGAATTGTTATGGTGAAAGGAGTGCCTACCCAATCGGTTACGGTAAAAGTAAAGGGAAGTGATTATCAAGTTAAGACAGACAAAGATGGTCTTTTTGTAATGGATAAAGTAAATTTAGACGGAACCAAGATTCTTGAAATTTTTGATAATAAGGGGAATAAAGATGACTATACTTTAAAGGCTTATCAGGAAGATATCATTATTGATTTAAAAGCAAAAGGAGGAGTACGAGGAGTAGTAACTGATGGGAACAGTGGAGAAACATTGCCTTTTGCAGAGGTTACCGTTTGGAAAAATGGGGTGTTAAAGACAGGCACACAAACCGATTTTGATGGGGTATATTTTTTAGATGATATAATGGAAGGAGGATATGATATTAAAGTAGAGTATGTGGGTTATACTCCACATGAGATGGAAGGGGTTTTAATTTCTAGTAATAACATGTTGAAATTAGATTTCCCATTAAGACAAGGAGTTGATCTAACGGAGGTGGTCGTAGTAGAATATAAAGTACCCTTGATTAATTTAGATATGTCCTCTTCTGGTGCAACAATTAGTGCAGCTGATATTCAGCGTTTGCCAAGAAGAAATGTTTCCAGTCTTGCAGGTCGCGCAGGAGGCATAAATTCCAAATCCAAAAATAAGAAAAGACGGGAAGCAGAGCAGATCACTATAAGAGGATCTCGATCTAACGATGATAAGTTTTTTGTAGATGGAGTTAGAACAAGAGGAGCGACTGTTGATACTGAGGATGTAGAAGAAGTAGAAGCTATTACTTCTGGAATCCCTGCCGAATTTGGGGACGAGGAAACTACAACAAAGAGCGAAGTGACAAAGTCAGATCGAGTGACTGAAGAAATGAATAAAAATGGGATGGGAGATGTAGTAAGTAAAGACTTTAATTCTAGAGCACCTTTAGATAATCTAAAAGAGTTACCTGTATCTAGTGAAGAATCAGATGAAATATTTTCTATTGTAGAAGAACGTCCCCAATTTCCAGGATGTGATCATTTACCTACAAGAGCAGAGCAAGAGCAATGTGCAGAACAACTGATGCTTGACTTTATTTATGATCAATTACAATATCCTGCGCTTGCAAAAGAGAATGCCGTTAATGGAATGGTTGTAGTAAGTTTTACTGTAGGAAAAACAGGCGAACTTCAAGATTTTAATCTTCGTAGAGATATAGGCTCAGGTTGTGGAGATGAAGCTATTCGAGTGTTACAATCCATGCCTAATTGGAGACCGGGCAAGCAAAATGGTAAATTTGTCCCAGTACAATATAATATACCCATTCGATTTTCTCCCGAAGGAAGAAAAAGAAAAGAGCAAACGGCTATCAACTTTTCTAAAGTTCGAACTTTTTACTCGCCAAGATATCCAGAAATAGTAAAACCTGAAATCCGAACAGATTTTAGAAAAACAGTGTATTGGAATCCAAATGTAGAAACCAATGCCTCAGGTAAAGCTAACATTGAATTTTTCAATTCTGATGCAATGACTACATTAAATGTATGTGTAGAAGGTTTTGCCAATAAAGGAGATATAGGAAGAAAGGTATATAAATATAATGTACAACAATCTGTAGAGCTAAGAGCAAAAGTTCCTGTAGATGTATTATCTGGCGATCAAGTTGATATTCCATTAACTTTGACGAATAATACTTCTACTTATGCTTCTGGGAGTTTAAGTGTAAAATCACCAGAAAATATGAAAGCCGTGATGCCTATTCCAAACCGAATAAATTTAGGACCAAAGGAAAGCAAAACAATTTACTTAAAATACGAAGTATTGAATATGGAATCGAAAGGCGCCTTTAAAGTAGCTTTTGAATCAGGTAATATAAACGATCAGTTGTCCTTTTCTATACGTAGTCAATCTAGAGGATTTCCAGTGGAGCACATGTTTAGTGGAAAACGGTTAAAAGCTAAACATCAATTGACCCTAAATGACGTTGTAGAAGGATCACTTCGTGTAAATCTATCTGCGCACCCTACGGTGTTGACAGAGATTTTATCAGGACTACAACGTATGTTAAGACAGCCGAATGGATGTTTCGAACAAACATCGAGCAGTAATTATCCAAATTTATTGGTCTTAGATTATTTGAAATCAAATAATGTGGATGTACCCGAAGCAAAAAAGCAAGCCAAGGAGTTTTTGAAAAGGGGATATAAGCGATTAACAGGCTTTGAATCCTCAAGTGGAGGCTTTGATTGGTACGGTGGGCCAATTGGCCATGAAGGGCTTACAGCCTATGGTATTTTGCAGTTTAATGATATGAAAGCCGTTTATCCTGTAGAACAAGAAATGATTGATCGAAATGTAGCTTGGCTGTTAAGTAGAAAGAATGGTAAAGGCAGTTGGAAACGTCAAAGTCGAAGCTATAAATTTGGCGCTAATAGTCCACAAATTGGAGACGCCTATATTGTATGGGCATTGACAGAGGCAGGTTATGGAAGTAAAATTAAGCAAGAAATAGAAAAGTCTTATAAAGATGCCGTAAAATCTGAAGATCCATATATTATGGCTTTAATGGCGAATGTATTGGGCAAACTGAAAGATTCTAGAGCTCAAGGTTTAATAGATGAGTTAGTAAAACATCAAAATGCATCGGGAAGTTTTAAAGGGCTAATTCGATCGGTAACGAATTCTACAGGAAAGAATCTAGAAGTAGAGACTACAGCCTTAAGTTGTTTAGCTTTTATTCGGGCAAATGCGAATTTTATAGAAACAAAAAAAGGAATTGACTTTATAGGGCAGTCTAAAAACAATTATGGCTTCGGCTCTACTCAATCTACAATTTTGGCTTTAAAGGCTATTTTAGCATATGCTAAAATGAATAAGTCAACTAAAGAAGGAGGGCAACTTGAATTATATGTGAATGGAGTAAAGAAAACAGAAGTCAATTATGAAGCGAATCAAAAAGAATCGATTCAAATCAAAAATATTGAACAATACTTAAGTCAAGGAAGGCAGGATATTGAAATCCGTTTTGTAGGAACAAAAGAACCCCTTCCTTATGAATTGGCTATACATTATAATACAAGCCTACCTAAAAATGATAAATCTTGTAAAGTAAATATCCAAACGCGTATTTTGAAAACGCAACCTCGAATGGGCGAAACAGTTCGGATGACTACAACTTTAAAGAACTTAGGGGAAGAAGTACCAAGCACCTTAGCAATAGTTGGTATTCCTGGAGGATTAAGTCTACAAGCTTGGCAATTAAAAGAGCTAGTAGAAAAAGGAAAGGTCGATTTTTATGAGTTGTGGGATGGTTATGCAGTGTTTCATTTCAAATCAATGGATGCAAAAGAGATAAAAACCATTGATTTGGATTTAAAAGCGGATATTCCTGGGCAATTTGAAGCACCCGCTTCCCAAGCATATTTATACTATAGTAATGATCAAAAACATTGGTCAAAGCCTGAAAAAATAAATATAATGCCATAAAATACTGATAAATAGTCTATTATATATATAGGCATGATTTTTTATGAATAAAAAACCAAGCTGCTTTTATCACATAAAGCAGTCTTGGTTTTTTTTATGTAAGGTGGCATTGAAAGATAAAAAAGTTTAAAATAAATTAGCTAAAAAGGGTCATAGTTATCTAAGCACTTTATTATTAGTGATTTACACTAAAGTAAAAAAAAGAATTATTTTAAAAAAAATTTAAAGATCGTGCAACCCTTGACATGATAACTGCAACTATAGTAATGAGTTTTCAATGGAGAGCTTATTAAAACCTTGTCACTTTTTCTTCATTTTTGATTTGCATTGTATTTTAGCTAAAGAGTCAATATACATTGGAATTCATATAGAGAAAAAACAAAATAATTGCCTTTAATTTTAGTAGCTTTTATGTCACAAAATTGAAGAAAATGAAATGAAAAGTTTGATTCCGTATAAGAATAGGATAAAACAATCAAAATTTTGAATTTTCACCAAAGGTTTTTATATAAAATAAATGTTTAAAATCAATTTATTTTTAATTGACAATCAGTAAGTTATGTTACGCCTCTTTCTTTCTTATGTATACGACAAAAGTAAATGTCAAATTAATGTCTGAAGGATTGGCTTTTATTAATTTTTCTTATTAGATTTGTATAGGTAGTAATTATCATTTTAAGTCACAAAAAATAATATTGGGGTATTTCTTTACACACAAAAAAAATTAGTCCAGTCATGAGAATTTTATTTAACTCTTTCTTTACTTTAATCATCTTGCTTTCTTCCATTGGAAGTTATGCACAAACAGCAGGGGCATCTGGGGAGATGCGATTCTTGCTTAACAGCATTGACTGTACAAATAACGAAGCATTCGTTTATGTACAATTACGAGCTGCACCTGATTCACCATCTTGGTTACTCAAAGATTCCAACATGCGATGGTCGTACACACCACGAACTACTATTGCTCCAATGCCTTGGATTCAAAATACTTCACCTGATCCTAATCCACAATCAGCGCCTATTTACATTAGCGACATGGTTACTTATAATAACTTTGGCGCCCCTTCTCCAACTGGAGGTGTTTGGTTTGAGTGTGGTTTAATTAGTACAGTAGAACCACATGATTTAGTGGGATCAATTGATACTGTAATTAGTTATAACTTTTCATCTGCTGGTCAAGGTATCTGTATGGAACCTGGCGTATGGAGAACAATGGGAGAAATTCGAGTAGAAATCTTGGATGGATCTGAATGTTTTGATTTTATCTGGCACCCATCTGGTTTCTTCCCAGAATCTACGATTTCTGAAGTAGATGCAAACGGGGTACCATTTGACGTTCCAATTTCTGCACAAACTGATTATAGCTTATGTTTCGATGCAGTTTGTAATCCACTTCCAATCGAATTGGCTTCTTTCTCAGGAAAAGACAATGACTGTGAAAACTTAATCGAATGGTCAACAGTTACAGAAAAAGATAATGCTTACTTTATCTTAGAAAGTAGCTCTGATGGAATTAACTATCGAGAAATTGCACGAGTAGAAGGAGCAGGAACAACTTCTGAACCTAAAAACTATTCATTCATTGATAAAGATATTGACATCGTAACTTATTACCAATTGGTTCAAGTTGATCTTGATGGAAAAACTTCTTTAGCAGGTACAATCACTGTGAGCTCGGCTTGTTTCGGCTCTGATGATATCAATACCATCCAAGAAATTTTCCCGAATCCAGTTGCTGATGACAAATTTGTAAACATCAAATTCTACACGAATCAATTTGAAGGACAAGGAAAAGTGATTATCACTGATGTACTTGGACGAATTGTTGACAAGTCAGAAGTAGAAATTACAGTAGGACCAAATACATTTGAGTACGGAGCTGGTAAATTAGCCGCAGGTACTTACTTCGCACAAATCCAAGGTGCAGATTGGTTCTCTAAACCGATGAAATTTGTAAAAATTCATAAATAACTTTTAAATCATTTGATTTAAAATTGGTTCAAAAAGGGGGATGTTTCTCGCATCCTCCTTTTTCTTCCAAACAGAAACTACCCCAAATAACCGCCTTTTATCCAAAACAAACATTCAACGACAAGTCGCTCAACTACCACACACTATTTTACCATTTGTAGCATCCAAACTGCAATCCAAAATTATCCACTTAAATTAGACAGTCATGAAAGTTTTTACACAAATATTTTTTCTTTTATTCTTAGGCCTTTTATCCTTCCAAGCTTCTGCTCAAACCGCAGGCGCTGAAGCAGAAACACGATTTTTATTAAATAATGTAGATTGTAATACTGATGAAGTTTTTATCTATGTTGAAATCCGAGCAGCAGTAAATTCACCTCAATTCTTTTTGAGAAATGTAAATTTTAGATGGTCTTATACGCCAAGAACAACCATCGCTCCAATGCCTATTTTGCATGGTAGCTCTCCTGATAATAATCCAGAATCTGCTCCAATTTGGATCAGTGATTTTATTACTTATAACAACATTGGAACACCAACTGCAGCAGGGGGTACTTGGTTCGAATGTGGACAAATTGCCCCAATTGATCCTCATAACTTAATCGGATCTAATGATACCATTGTTAGTTACAACTTTACTGCAGCAGGTGGTGGTGTTTGTTTAATTCCTGGAGAATGGAGAACAATCGGAGAAATTCGAGTCGATATCTTAGATGGATCAGAATGTTTTGATTTCATCTGGCATGCTCCTACTGTTTTATTTCCACCAACTGTAGTAAAAGAAGTATTAGCAGGTGAGGTTTATGATGTACCT
Source organism: Saprospiraceae bacterium (assembly GCA_020629935.1). Taxonomy (GTDB): domain Bacteria; phylum Bacteroidota; class Bacteroidia; order Chitinophagales; family Saprospiraceae; genus JAHDCJ01. The sequence continues at coordinate 40,945 of JAHDCJ010000038.1, forward strand.
ATCGGAAATCAAGAAAATACAAGCTTCTGTTATGATGCAGTATGTAATCCACTTCCAATTGAACTAAACTCATTTACTGGAGCTGACAAAGGTTGCGAAAACCTAATCGAATGGTCTACTGTTTCTGAAACAGAAAATAGCCACTTCGTTTTAGAAAGTAGCTCAGATGGAATTAACTACCGAACTATTGCTACTATTGATGGTGCTGGTACTACATTAGAAGCTCAAAATTATTCTTTTGTAGATAAAGATATGGATAACACTACTTATTATAGTCTTACCCAAGTTGACTTTGATGGAACAAGCGAAAAAGTTGGAACCATAACTGTAGTATCTGCTTGTTTTAACAATGAAGAAGTCAATTCAATATCAGAATTATATCCAAATCCTTCATTCAATAATTCTTCTATAAATATTAAATTCTTAACGAATCAAATTGCAGGAGAAGGAAAATTAATCATCACAGATATTCTTGGACGTGTAGTCGATGTCGCTCCTTTAGAAATTATCAACGGAGCAAATATCTTTGAATATAATACTCAAAAAATTGGATCTGGTACATATTTCGCTAGAATCCAAGGAACGGATTGGTTCTCGAAATCAATGAAATTCGTTAAAATAAACTAATAATTAAGATCTCTGACTGAGTATAGACCAATATTATTTTGGTTCATAAAAATCCCGACCATTGGTCGGGATTTTTTAGTTTATACAAGTCTGGGGTTTTCTAGAATTATTTTTGATATTTATTTTCTCAAAGGCTTCAATTAAAACAAATACTTCATTTTCTTGAAAATAAAATTAGGTAAGAGGAGCAGCTAAAACTTTTACCTTTGCTTGCCCAATTAATAAAATCTCTTTGGTTATACATGGACTTGGCACTAGACCGCTCCAATAAGATTGGGCATTTTGTACAATGGTTGAATAAGGCGCACCTTCACACCATAACAAACTCATATCTGCCTGAAAAATAGTTCCTTCAATAATCTCAATCTCATATACCGCACCCTGTCGCTTTTCTTGGTAAGTCCAATAGGCTAAAGCGGCATCTTCGTCTTCAAATAAAAAGATGGCATCAAAACGAGAAGGACAATTACTGAACTTTTCCTTTCGAATGGATTCAAAAATGTGTTCGGTAATATATTTGGTATAATTATCTTCCATCATATCATGCCCGTTGATCCGCTCACCATAAATCCCGGGATTTAATTGGGCGCCAACTTTTAGGGTACGACGTGAGACATAATAGTATTTCATAATCTTCCAGTTAATAAATGCTCAAACAATAAATTTTACATTTCCAAATGTTATTTAAACCAATACTGTTTACTAAACTAAGAATGTGGATAGATTGTGTAAAAAATAATAGGCTAAAGCGCATTTCTTGTTCATGTAAAAATAATGGAATTTCTTACCTTTGCAACATCGTTTCACGCTAAAATTCTATCTTATGTCTATTGAGCAAAAATCAATTGCCGGAACAAATTATCAATTTGAAAACCAAACTGGATTTTATAAAGGTAAAGTTCGAGATGTGTACTTTATTGAAGATAAATACATGGTAATGGTTGCCTCCGATCGTATCTCTGCTTTTGATCATGTCTTAAACCGAGCCATCCCGCTTAAAGGTCAAGTCTTAAATCAAATTGCAGCACATTTCTTAGAAGCTACTAAGGATATTGTCCCAAACTGGGTGCTTTCTACTCCTGATCCAAATGTAACCTTTGGTTTAAAATGTGAGACTTATCCTGTAGAAATGGTTATTCGTGGATACTTAACTGGTCATGCATGGCGTACCTATAAATCAGGTAAACGCATCCTTTGTGGTGTTCCCTTACCTGAAGGTATGAAAGAAAACCAACGGTTTCCAGAACCTATTCTTACGCCAACGACTAAAGCGATGGAAGGTCATGATGAAGATATTACAAGGGAAGAAATTATTGCGCAAGGGCTAGTTTCTGAAGCAGAATATATTGAATTGGAAAACTACACTAAAGCCTTATTTCAACGAGGAACTGAAATGGCTAAAGAACGTGGATTGATTTTAGTCGATACCAAATATGAATTTGGAAAAACAAATGGCAAAATTCACTTAATAGATGAAATTCACACTCCAGATAGTTCTCGATACTTCTACTTAGATGGCTACCAAGAACGTCAAGATAATAACGAAAAACAAAAACAACTGTCCAAAGAGTTTGTTAGAGAATGGTTGATTGAACATAATTTCCAAGGAAAAGAAGGTCAAACGATGCCTACTATGCCTGATGAATTTATTAACCAAGTAACGGCTCGGTATATCGAATTGTTTGAAAAAATTACAGGAACTTCATTCGTTCCAGGTGATACTACAAATGTAGAAAATCGAATCAAACAAAATGTCGAAGAAGGGTTAAACGCATATTTTTAATTACAAATGGTGGAGACGCATTGCAATGTTTGTACAAATGGTGGAGACGCATTGCA
>JAHDCJ010000154.1 GCA_020629935.1 Saprospiraceae bacterium
CATATCAGCTTTTCGGTAATAACTTCATTAAAATAAAAAAGAGCTTAGTCAACACTAAGCCCTTTTATTAATAGATATTTGTTTTAGTACTTACTCAAACTTCAAGTATTTAATCAAATCAACTTTAGCTGCACTTAAGGCTATAATACTTACTACACCAAAAACAAGAATGATGAGTGCTATTGGTCCAAAAAGGTAAGGCCAAAAAGGCATGTCGATTCGATAAGCGAAATTGGAAAGCCAGTTTTGCATGAAATAGTATGAAATAGGGAGTAGACCAATTAAAGCGATAATCGTAATCACAATAAAGCTTTTGGAAAGATGGAGTACGATGTCTTTTGTACTGGCTCCTAATACTTTTCGTACTGCAACTTCTCTTAAGCGTTGTTGCATCATCAAGGTAGCTAAGGCAAATAAGCCTAATAGAGAAATGATAATAACGACTATAGATAAAATAAGAAACATGGTTTGTTGTTGTTGATATTTTTCATAACCCTTTGCAAATTTTTTATCTACAAATTCATAGTCAAAAGGATATCCTTGCTCGATATTTTGATCTCGATAATCTTCAATAAAAGCTAAAGTTTCAGGAATGTCATCTAGTTTGATTTTTACTTGAATATTATCAATCCAATTGGTTGTGAAATCAAAGGTTTGCCAATTGGTGATTAGCATAGGATACACTTCTTCGTCATAGCTTCCAATGTGATAATCATCCATTACTCCAACGATTTCCATTTCTTTGTTATCGTTCCATCCCATTTTTAATTTTTGCCCAATCGGATCGCCTGTAATATTTAAGGCTTTGATTACCGCTTCATTTATAAGAATACTGGTTACGGTATCTTTAGTTATATTAGGATCTAAATTTCTACCCATTTTTATTTCAATTTCTGCAAAATCAACATAATTGAAATCAGCTAAATTGGTAGCTACGGTAATGTTTCTTTCATCTTTATACGTTAGTCCAGTGCCATTTACAAAAATCCCCCCAGGAATAAACATACTACTCGAGACTTCTAGAATATTTGGATGTTTCATCAATTCTTGTTTGGCTAACTCATACTTTTTATATTTATCTACACGATCATTGATACTAAAAACAATGATTTGTTCGCCATTAAATCCCGCATCTTTCTGCATCATAAATTTAACTTGAGAATATACAATGAGGACGCCAATTAGAAAAAATCCAGAAACAAAGAATTGTATACCTAACATGAAATTTCGAGATAAAACACCTGATTTGCTTCGAGAGAAATTTCCTTTTAAGACCTCTACCGATTTGAAATTTGCTAAATATAAAGCAGGTAAAATACCAATAAGTAAAGAGACCACTAGGGTAATAATGCCTGTTAAAAGAAGCACATTATTATTATAAAGGGATAATTCTTTTCCTAAGAAATCATTGAAATAGGGGAGACTAACTTCTACTATAATGATGGCTAGAATTAGGGCCAATAGGCATTGAATAATAATTTCCGACATATACCGAATGGAGATTCCCCATTTGCTTAATCCTAGCGTTTTCTTGACTCCCACTTCTTTAGCACGTTGTCCGGCAGAGGCAGTAGATAAATTGATGAAGTTTACACAAGAAATGAGAATTAATAAGATTGATAATCCTAAAAGTATCATCAATACTTGAAAATCTCCTTTGCCTTCTGGACCTACTTCGGCCGTATGATGATGTAGTCGAATATCCGCTAGTTTTTCTAATTTCGTTTTTATAAATCCATGTTTAGTTTCAAATTCTTCAAGACTTATTCCTGCGTCTTTTGCATTTTGGGTATGTCTTGTATCTACATAAATTTGATCCATTAAAGCTTCTATTTCTTTCACATCTACCTGCTCATCCATTTTTACAAATAGTTCATAGTTATAATTCCCCCAAGTATTTCTTATCATTCGGTCTGGGAAATGAATTAATGCTTCTGGATTGGTATAAGTATTTGATTTGTTTTGATAGACTCCTGCTACATTTAATATTAAATCATCAATTTTAATCGTCTTCCCGATTGGATCTTCATTACCAAATATTTTTTCGGCAATGTCTTCGCACAAAGCTATATTGTTTTGATTTTCTTTATAAGAAGCGGGCGTTCCTTTTACGAAAGGAAAAGGGAAATAATCAAAGAAGTCATCTTGAGCTACCGTAATTTTTTTGATAAAAACCCGTTTGCCTTTATAAATGGCTACGTCTGCATCATAACGTCCGCGAATATACGTATGCTCTTTAACGGCAGGAATACGTTCTTCGTAAATAGGACCTTCTAGTCCACTACTTACATTCCAAACATCACCTGTAGGAAGCTCATGAATCACCCTATAAATATTGTCCTTTTCTGGAAGCCAACTATTATAGTTTTCTTCGTGATTAATATATAAGGTAACTAGAATCAATACTGCCAAACCCAAAGCGAGTCCTAAGACATTGACAGTTAAGTTAAGCCAATTTTTTTTACTATTTCTAAAGAATAATTTAAACCAAGTATTTATCATAACAATATGTATTTTGCGAAGCAGGCGGAGTCTAACAAGAACAAACCTTCTGCATGTGAAATTTTTAATTTTTAAAATTTTTAATTTTGTGGTCTATTGAACCAATACATCAATTTTGTTTTCATTGACCGTTTCTGAAACAATCTTACCATCTCTTAAGGTGATAATTCTACGACTAAATTGCGCATCGTAAGCAGAGTGTGTAACCATTAAAATCGTGGTGCCGTCGATGTTGAGTTCCGTAAGTAATTCCATGATTTCATTTCCATTTTTACTATCAAGGTTTCCTGTAGGCTCATCAGCTAAGACGATTTTAGGTCGTGTGACTAATGCGCGGGCAACGGCTACCCGTTGTTGTTGTCCACCTGATAATTGTAAAGGATAATGTTTTTTACGATGGCTAATTCCTACGCGTTCAAGGATGGCATCTACCATTGGTTTGCGTTGTGCAGCTTTGATCTTTTGGTATACTAAAGGCAGTTCTACATTTTCATAAACGGTAAGGTCATCGATGAGATTAAAGTTTTGAAATACAAAACCTATATTTTCTTTGCGCAATTGTGCACGTCGTTTTTCATTGTATTTAGCTACTTCTTCTCCATCAAAAAGATAACTGCCTTGGTTTGGTGAATCTAATAATCCAATGATATTGAGCAGTGTAGATTTTCCACAACCCGAAGCACCCATGATAGAAACAAAGTCACCTTGTTGGATGGTTAAATCTAATTCGTTAAGTGCGGTTGTTTCCACCTCTTCTGATTGATAAGTCTTTATTAAATTTTTAATATTGATCATGTGTTTATTTTTTATAAAAAGTTAATTTGATTAATGTCTTGATAATCTTCATAATCTGAAGTTATAATTTTTTCGCCTTCTTCTAATCCTTCTAAGATTTCATAATAGAATGGATTTTCACGGCCTATTTTTATGTCTCTTCGTAGTGCAATTTTATTATCTTTAATAACAAAAACCCATTTCCCATTGGTGGTTTGAAAAAACATTCCTTTAGGTAATAATAAGGCATGGCTATTTTCAGATAAGAATATTTTTACTTTCAATGATCTTCCTGATTTTAAATTCGGAATATTGACTTCATTGGTAAATTGGAGTTCAATTTCAAATCTTCCATCTTGTACATTGGGGTGAATTTTGTTAAGTTCAATTTCGTAGTTTTTATCTTCTATGAGTACAGTACCTCTAGCTCCCGTTTTTAGTTTGGAAATAAAAAATTCATCGACTTCAGCCACAATCTTATATCCTGAAAGTGTTTCGATCACACCTACATGATCTCCATTTGAGAAATTGGCACCCATCTTTGGAGTGAAGTTCGCTAATAATCCTTTGGTTGGTGCTTTGATGATAAAGTTCTCTTTATTTTTTCGAAGTAAATCTAAACTCTTTTCCATATTTTCAATGGAGGTATTGATTCTTTTTAATTGGATAATTCGATCTTCCTTTTCCTTATGGACATTCGTTTTGATTTTCGCATTTCGTTTTTTCTGATAATCATATTCTTGAGCAGAATCTTCATAAGCTTGTTTAGCAATCACTTCTTGATTATATAAGCTGGTATCAATTACAAATTGTCGGGTGGCATTTTTAAACGCATTTTCAATACTTAATAATTGTTCATCTAAATCCAATTGCTGACTTTTTAAATTAATACGGATATTCAATAAGTTATTAATTTGTTCAATGATCGCGGTTTCTTGCGTTAAGTAATTTAACTCGGTATTGGGATTGTATAATCGAACAAGTGGGGTTCCTTTTTCTACAACTTGTCCATTTTCTTTATAAATTTCAGTAACAAATCCGCCTTCTATTACATTGAGTAAAATCGCGTTTTTGGGAGCTAGTCGACCTTCTACTAAAACAAAATCTTCAAATTGACCTTTTTTTACTTCTTTAATTAAAAGGTTATCTTTTTCTAAATTTAAATCATTGGTTCTGTTTAGACCATGTAGGGTAAACGCTGCAATAATGACTAAAGGAATGCCAATGAGCAAGATCTTCTTTAGTATCCGGTTTTTCTTTTTGATTGGTTTGTCCATCGTAAATTTGATATTTATATTGTCGTTTTTATAAAAGAACGCGTAGTTTAAAAAATGGTAGAGCCGCCAACGTTTTGCCTGGCTCTACCCTGAACATTATTAAATTCGAAACCCTCTCACAGATGAATTATTTATTGTTCTACTTAAATGGATACGATTAGTGTGCCAGTAGATTAATGCTTTTGTAATCTGTTGATAATTAAATGATTAATGTTTTAGTTGTTTTTTTTAGTGTTCATTTTCGAACAGTCTATTGTTCATTAATGGATATATTTTGTACATTGAGTTATGCGGAAAACAGAAGCCACCATATTATTGGTAGATGATGATGAGGATATTTTATTCTCTGCACGACTCATACTTAAAAAGTATTTTAAAGAAGTGATTTCAACGACTGATCCAAAGACGATCCTTAATCATTTGACTCAAAAGCATGTCGATGTGATGTTGCTTGACATGAATTATAAAAGAGGATTTGAAAATGGGAAGGAAGGGATGTATTGGATGGAGCAGACCAAAGAAATTAGCCCGACCACTACCGTTATTCTTATGACTGCCTTTGGAAGTATTGACCTTGCGGTTAATGCATTAAAAAAAGGAGCTACTGATTTTATTTTAAAACCTTGGGAAGCTGAAAAACTATATGCCATTGTACGTTCGGGGGTAGACTTGTCTCGCTCACTTCAAAAGAATCAACAGCTAAAAACGATACAACAAAGGAAAGATGATGACTTTCAAAAACAAACCCAACATGTAATTGGCAATTCGCCTTCGGTTCAAAAAGCCATCCGTTTAATGAAGAAAGTTGCCGCTACCGATGCGAATGTTTTAATCCTTGGAGAAAATGGTACAGGCAAGTTTGTTTTTGCTAAAGAGCTTCATTTATTATCGGATCGAAAGAAGCAACCTTTTGTACATGTGGATTTAGGATCGCTCAATGAAAATCTTTTTGAAAGTGAATTGTTTGGTTATGCGAAAGGCGCATTTACAGGCGCAGAAAAAGACAACGTAGGTCGTTTTGAATTGGCTAAAGGAGGTACTATTTTTTTGGATGAAATTGGAAATTTGCCCCTACATCTTCAATCAAAATTATTAACAGTAATTCAAGAACGAAAAATTAGTAGGCTAGGAGAGTCTATGGAGCGAATGATCGATGTGCGTATTATCTGTGCTACGAATGCCCATATTCATGAGATGGTTGAAGAAGGAAAATTTCGTCAAGATTTGCTCTTTCGAATCAATACGATTGAACTTCCATTGCCTCCTTTACGAGAGCGGAAAGAAGACATCTTACTTTTGGCAAAACATTTTTTAAATTCCCAATCACGCAAATATAAAAAGGAGGTGGACGGCTTTTCAAAGTCTGCTGAAATCGCATTGGAAAATTATGCTTGGCCTGGAAATATTCGGGAGTTGGAGCATGTCATTGAGCGCGCAGTAATTATTACTGATCATCCAAGAATTGAGGAAGATGATCTTCATTTTTCTAAAAAGAAAATGGAAACTTCTTCTTCTGACTTACCATTAAATTTAGATGCCGCAGAAAAGATTTTGATTGCTACGGCATTGAAAAAACATATGGGGAATATTAGCAAGGCAGCCGCCGAATTGGGTTTGACAAGAGCAGCACTTTATCGTAGGATTGAAAAACATGAACTATAATGAAAGTATCGATTAACGTACAAGTGCTTATTCGATTGTTTTTGATTATTGTCAATGCAATCATAGTTTATGAAGTCATCCAAAAACCCTTATACCTAACCGCAGTATTTTTATTTTTAATACTTGGCCTACAAATTTATCTATTTTTAAAAAGTATTGAACATCTTTTCTTAGAGGTAGAAAAATCTATTGATAGTTTGTTGCATGATGATTATTCTGTTCATCTTTCTAAACGAAAAAGAGTACATCCACTTTATGCAAAGACTGCCAATTTGGTGGAGAAGATCCAAACAGTAGAAACCAATCGGTATTCTGAACGATTGATATTTGATAACATCATTGAAAATTTAACGGTCGGAATTTTAATACTTCGAAAAACAAAAGATAAGCCTATTGAAGTGTTTCAACTGAACCAAGCTTTTGTGGATCATTTAAAAATACCCAAATATTATCGATGGGAAATTTTGAAAGAAAAGATCAAACCTTTGGTTGATCTTTTTGGCGCAGAGCAATGGGAAACTGTAAAACATGTGGTAGATATTTCGATCAATGAAGAGAAAGAAACGTTTTACCTACGGACTTCCAAAATGGATGCTTATGAATCGAATTATATCCTCGTTAGTTTGGAAACGGTACAAAAGGCTTTAGATAAAAAAGAAAAAGAATGGTGGTTTAAATTGATGAAAGTGATGTCTCATGAAATCATGAATACGATTACGCCAATTAGTAGTTTAGCTGGTTCTTTAGCCTCTTATCTTGAAGAAGAATTGCCTTCGGAGGAAAAGGAAAAAGAATTGGCTCAAGGATTAGCAATTATTCGCAAACGCTCTTTGCATCTTACCGAATTTGTAAATAATTATCGGAAACTTGCCGAGTTGCCCAATCCGATTTTAAAGAAAGAAAATTTAATTGTCCTTATTACGGAAACCTTAGAATTGTTTGATCAAGAATTTAAATCAGAAAAGGTAGTTGTTGATTTTGAAAGTAATGCTTCTGTTTATGTGAAGATAGATAGAAAATTGATCGGACAAGTATTGATTAATTTAATTACCAATAGCCTTTATGCGGTTAAAGGAGTGGCTAATCCAAGGCTTGAAATTGAATGTGAACTACAAGCCACAGGTAAAGTGAAATTAAAAATTTCAGATAATGGAATTGGCATACCCAAAGAAATCCAGAGTCAGATTTTTATCCCTTATTTTACTACGCGAAAAGAAGGCATGGGGATTGGTTTGACGTTGGCAAAAAGCATTGTTGAGGCACACCAAGGTATCATTGCTCTTCGCCAAGAAGAAAATAAAACGAGCTTCGTGATTTTGTTGGATAGTTAAGTTTACATTGCTTTGATTTGCCACATCATTCTTAAACAACGTTATGCTTTTGATATAATTTTAAGAAGAAGGAATAAATAATTAATTAGGTAATCAATAATTTAGAATCTTACCGTATATTTGGGCTTTCCATTTAAGAAGATGATTTTAACTGATGAAAATATTTAAGAAATTTACTTTTGATTCTGCTCACTTTTTGCCGAATGTACCTGATGGACATAAATGCAAAAACATTCATGGACATACGTATCAGTTAACTGTATTCTTTGAAGGAGAACGCGTGCCTCATTTAAATTGGGTTATTGATTTTGCGGAAATAAAATCAGTGGTTCAACCTGTGGTCAATGATTTAGATCATAAATTGATCAATGAAATTGAAGGGCTTGAAAATCCTACTTGCGAAGCCATTGCCATTTGGATTTGGGATAAAGTTAAAATGAAAATTCCTCAATTGTCGAAAGTAGAACTTTATGAAACGCCGACTTCTGGTGTAGTATATGAAGGGATTTAAGGTATCGGATTTTGGTCTTCGATTTTGAGCGAAGACTTTTTTTATTCAAAAATCTGAAATTTTACTTTTACTAAAGTACCTGTTGGTAAATCTTCTATTTCTAGAAGGATCTTTTTGTCAGAAATAGCATTTAATAAATCAATTCGTTTTTCATTGGCACTCGAAGCAAAAGATTGATGATATTTTGCACGTCGCGTATTGATTTGTTGTGATGCCGTTCGTCCAATCCCGTTATCTTTGATGGAACA
>JAHDCJ010000155.1 GCA_020629935.1 Saprospiraceae bacterium
TTGATTTTTTAATTCGTCATTAAAATGCAAGTAGCACGCTTTATAGCAATTTTTAATCAAAGCACTCCATTTATTTCTGATGATTGGAAAAACAAGTATGGCGAGTTATTGCATAAAGAGCATTGGAATAAACTAGCCACAAACATCTTTTGTTTTGTTTTTAAAAATGAAATGAATCATAACCCACGCCCTATCTTTAGTGAAGAAATAGTAGCAGACTACCCAAGCCATTATCAATATTTTGAGCCCTTGAAATTGATGATGGTACAAAGCGAAAATGCAAGCGCTATACAGATAGCAAATCTAATTGAAATAACACCAATCCAATCCTTGTTAATTATTTTAGGTCAAAGAAAAACCCCAGCTACTCTTACCGACGAAAAAGGAATTCCTCCGCTAAAAGAACCATTATTGGAAAGTTGTTTTGCGCCATATAATGAACAAATTTGTAAAGCAACCCGAGCAAGAGAAAAACATATTTCTAGAAATGAACAAGAAACTTTTTGGGGAAAAATAAAAGGTAGTCCTAAGGAAAAAGAACAGACCACACAAACGCTTGTCAAAAAAATAATAGAAGAAAAAACCTGGTGGAATGTATTTACCCATTATAAACATGAGGTCGTCTATGAGATAAGAATAGCCTCTGGTCAAGGCATCCGATGGAAATTAAATGAACTCACCTTAATCGGTTTCCTAGAACCATTTTTAGAAGAATAATATTTTTAAAAAAGACGAATGATTCCATAAACGAATCCACTACTCTTTTCGATCATTTCGTTGCAGGAATCCTTATATATTTAGTGCCATTCAGATATTATTTGTATTTTTAAAAAGCTTAAATAAATTATTGCCACCAATAAATCTTTTGTGTACAAAAAATGAAAACGATTAACATTTTAATTATTCTATTTTTTTCAATTCAAGTTATCGCTCAAAATGAAATAATTGGAAAGTACACCAATCCCTTCGGCAATAAACTAGTTTTAAAAGCAGATTCAACTTTTGAATATAAATGGATTTTTGATTTATCCAGTAGTTGGACAAATGGCAAATGGAGTTATAAAAAGAGAGTAATTACCCTTGAGTCATTCTCTATTTATGATACGATTGTTATAAAAAAAGAAAATGGAGATTGGGTAAAAGATCGTTTAGTATTATCTGGAGATTCGAATTCGAATAAAATATCACAAGAAGATTATTTGATAAATTTATTAGGCTCTTCCAAACAAAATAGAGTACCTCCTCCAACCAGATTATTCTACAAAAAAAACAAACTCATTATAATTGGAACAGATGGTAAATTTGTAAAGAAAAAAGTCGCAGGTTTTGGGACAAACAAAAAATATAGACCTTGGTACAAGAAAAAAAAACCAGCGCTTTAATTCGTTTATACTACATCCATTGATCCGATAAATTAAAAAATTAGATCATTAATATGGAAATAAGTATACTTGTATATACTCAATTTAAATAATACCATAAAAGACGAAATTTTGGAAGCAATAATTTTAGAATTATAATAAATCAAAAGAGAAAAAATAGAAAATAATTTAGAAGACATAGGCTTTTCTTATATTGGAACAAGCTACGTTTATTTTATCAACTTATATTCAAACAGAATGACATTACATTAATATCGAACTAAAGAAAAATCAGCATTTCGGAGAACATATCAAGCAGAAATTATTAATTTCAAAATGTAGGTTGATTATCGAATGGCATAATAAGTAAATATTTATAAACTCCTTATCAAACAATATCATGTGTGAATTAACCCATCAAATCATTTTATGCTCCTGCGCAGAAAAAAATGAAAATATAAATTTAATTAATCCGCATCAATGGACATTAAATAGATATTTAGGTCCTACTGAATCTACTATGCGTGGAAGATTATTAGCACCAAGTCAATTCTTAGACGACCAAATTGGTATCGATCAAATATTGACAGAAATGAATTTAAGAAACTGTTTTGATTTTAATTATACCCCACAAGAAAGAGATCAATTATGTATTAACAATGGACTTGAAAATCCAGATTATAAATACTTCTGTCTGATTTATAAAAATGGAAATTGGCAACCAGGTCGAAATCCAGCATTTAAACGCTCAAAATTAGAAATCATAAAAGAAGGAAAAATTGGTTTCCTAAAAAAAGATTAATTGATTTAACAACTGAGTAAAATGTCCATCGCCTTTATAAAACGAAATGATGATTAATCCTAAACCCTTTGGATGGTTATTGTTAATTTTGCTCTTTGCTAGTTGCTTGAGCGAACAAAATCCATGTGCGCAATACATGGATTTTCATAATGATTTTAACGATGAAATTTATTTATCCGAATATAAAGATAGTCCAGATAGATATTTAGAAAAAAATGAAGAACCCATTTTATATAAAAATGAAAAGGAATCTTATCGATTTATTAGAAACGGTGCACATGGAGCGTTTACCCACATCTACCGTCTTGAACACGAAGCAGATCAATATATACTCACCGTAAAGAAATTTAAAAGATTAAATTATGATAAACCTCTTGATACCGTGGTTTATAACGGTATCAAGGAAGTATCTTATTGGGAATGGAATAAGCTAAAAAAAATGATGAAGAATAGTTGTTTTTGGATTACTTCATTTAAACCTTCTATGCCGTATAAAGGAAGACTTACAGAAGGCAGCATGCTCATGATAGAAGGCTACGACCCTCAACGAAAAAATATTGCTAAAAAAGATTACCATATTGTAATGCGCGCCTTAGTCAGTGATAATCGAAATTTAGGTTTAGTTTATTCTTATATTGAGTCTTTATTTCCTGATCATTAAACCAAATTTCATAGAAATTGAAAACATCTAAAGCCCCAAATCAAAGCCCTTCTCATCCTATTGACGCTCAAGAGTCAGATTATTTATATATCCAACCTTCCCAAATACAAAATGCAGGGAAGGGTCTGTTTACTGCCATTGACATTTATAAAGATGAAATCATTTCTTTATTTAAAGGAGAAATACTCACAAATAAAGCATCCGAAAAAAGAGCCCAACTAAACAATGATCAATATTTTATTTGTATGCTAGATGGCCAGACTATGGATTGTATTCATACCGATTGTTATGCAAAATACGCCAATGATGCCCAAGGTATTTCCAATAATCCTTTTAAAAACAATGCCTTAATCACTTTAGATGACGACAATAATGTTTGTATCAAAGCATCCCAAAAAATCAAATCGGGAGAAGAAATATTTTGTAGTTATGGATCATCCTATTGGGAAAAACACCGTTGATGTAAATCCTTTATTATTCCTATTTATTGTCTAGATCTTGAATATTCATTTTAAAAAGAGGTTAAAAAATCGCATCACCAATCTAAGCAATCATTTATTATCATATATCAATTTTTAGAAAAAAAGAGAATATTACCTTTGTCTTAAACTTTAAATCGTATTACCTGTTTAAGAAGTTGTTTAATAATTATTTTACGATCTACAGGCAAATTATTGAAAGCCCAATACGGCAAATTCTTTCGTCGTGGTGTCAAGCATTTACCTTCGATTTCCAACATAAATTTTAAAGAACTTTTAATATAAAAAAAGAACATGAGTTATTTAGACAAATTAAATGAACGCTACGCGACTAAAGCGATGAACGGCGAAACAGTACCTCAAGAGAAAATTGATAATATTCTTGAAGCCATCAGATTAGCGCCTACTTCAAGTGGATTGCAACCTTTTGAAATCTTTGTGATTACCAATGCAGAAATTAAAGCAAAGATTAGAGAAATTGCTTGGAACCAATCGCAAGTCACCGATTGTTCACATCTCCTCGTTTTTGCTGCTTGGGATAATTATACGGTTGACCGAATAAATTATATGTTCGACTTGACCAATGAAATTCGAGGTTTTAAAAATGAAGGATGGGAAAACTATCGAAAGATGCTTTTAGATGGTTATCCTAAACGTGCAGCAGAAGAAAATTTTGAACATGCCGCAAGACAAACCTATATTGCCTTAATGGCTGCCCTAAGTCAAGCCGCATTTGAAGGCGTAGATAGCACTCCAATGGAAGGCTTTGATCCTGCTTCATTAGATAAAATACTCGGATTAAGAGAGAAAAATCTACGGAGCACTATTCTCCTTCCTATTGGGTATAGAAATGCAGAAAAAGATTGGTTAGTCAATTTAGTAAAAGTTCGAAAACCAATGGAAGACTTAGTTACTACCATTAGTTAAGAGCAAGAAAAATCTTATATTTAGACCGAAAGCATATGTATTGTGCTTTCGGTTTTTTTTTATTAGAAAGAAATAATTTAGATCAATTGAAAATAGATTAAACGATGAACTCCTATGCAACTTCTAACTTTAGCCGATACTAAAAAGCTTGCCTCTAATAATCTTCATGAATTATTGATGATTGACGAAAGTAGAATTATTGATTTTAAATGGGGAACTGTATTTTTTTATAGACCCAAATTAGATGACCAAGAGATAACAGGTCTTGCAGGTTCATTAGTAGATAAATTCAATGGTGAAATACATCCGATCAATGAAAATAGAAATTTAGATGATCAAATAGAAAGATATAGAAAACAGAAAGGATATACCCATGTCATTAAATTCCCACCAATAGGAGATTTATCTAAAATGACTACTTTAGAAAAAGTATTTGCTTTATTTAAAACCAAAGAAATATATCAAATAAAACAGGGCTTAGAATTAGTTAAAAAAGAACGTTTATTTTCAATTGATCAATTTGCAGAGCTATGTGCTACAAGAACAATTTGGCCTGACGATAATATCCCCATTATAATAGCTAATTGTTTTAATTCTAGCTTTGAGGAATACATTTTGCTTAATTCCGACTTAAAAAAAATTCCAGCTGAAATTTCTTTATTCAAAAATGACCTAACCCAAATTTCCATTTATGATAGTTTATCTTTAGAAGAATTACCCCAATCTATTATTGAGTTAGAGCACCTAGAATCCATTCTAGTATCTACAGCCCCAATTAAAATAATACCTAAAGATTTAAGAAGTTTAAAAAAATTAAAAAATATTACATTGATTAATACTCCGTTTGAGCCAGAGGATGTAAATAAACTTTTACTACCCAATAATTGTGAAATAAAAATAAGCACTTGGTTAAATGAATAAAAAAGTTTTTAGAACAAAAAAACTATAAAAATAAAATGACAAGAAAAGAGTTTTTAAAAATATGTGCGATCCTAGGCATAGGATTACCACTTCAATCGGCTGTACTTTCTTGTGGAAAAGACAATGGCCCCAATATTACTTTTTCTGGAAAAGTAATCATTATAGGAGCTGGAGCTGGAGGACTTTCGGCAGGATATTTTCTACAACAACAAGGGGTTGATTTTGAAATCATCGAAGCTTCTTCCATGTACGGAGGTAGAATGAAAGTGGATACCAACTTTGCCAATTTCCCCATTCCTTTAGGAGCCGAATGGTTAGAAACCAACAGCAATATTTTTAGCGAAATAGTGAATGATGCTTCAATTGCTGTAGAGGTAGAAACGGTGCCCGATGCCCCCGATAGAAAGTTTGTCAACTCTTCTTGGTTTAATTTTTTCGACGAATATATTGTCCCTTCGATTGCAAGTAAAATCAGATATAATACGCCTGTAGAATCTATTGACTATTCAGGAGATCAAGTGCTAGTTAATACTCCAAATGAACAATGGAGTGCAGATAAAGTTATCGTATCTGTCCCTCTTAAAATCCTCCAAGACGGAGACCTTAGTTTTATTCCAAGTCTCCCGCAAGCCAAACAAGATGCCATTAATGAGCCAACAATATGGGAAGGTTTTAAAGCCTTCTTTGAGTTTTCCAATAAGTTTTATAGTGGAGAATATGTATATAATATTAATCCTTCGAGTGATGGACAAAAAATATATTACGATGCGGCTTTAGGACAAAATACCACAAAAAATATCATGGGTTTATTTGTTGTGGGGAAACCCGCTTTAGATTATATAGCCTTATCTGGAGATGCGTTGAGGGATTTTATGCTAAGCGAAATAGATGGAATTTATGCCAATCAAGCGACGCCAAATTATATAAAACATCTAACCCAAGATTGGAACAACGAGCCTTATATTAAATCAGGTTATATGACAGATTATGCCGATTGGAGAACCGTCAGAACACTAGGAGAATCCGTAGCCAATAAAGTATATTTTGCAGGCGGAGCTTATACCGATGGAGAAGATTGGGTTTCTGTCCACACCGCAGCTCAATCCGCTAAACGAGCAGTAGAAGCATTATAGTAATTTTAAATTTGGGATTTCCTTTAATTTATATTTGAATAAAAAAACAACTTTAATCCATCAAGAATCAGATAAAATCTCAAAAAATAATTATATCTTAAAACCTAGGACACATGGAGCAACGATTTCGAGTAAATTAAGATAAATCAAAACGCCTAAATTTATT
The DNA here is from genome assembly GCA_020629935.1 of Saprospiraceae bacterium. Classification (GTDB taxonomy): domain Bacteria; phylum Bacteroidota; class Bacteroidia; order Chitinophagales; family Saprospiraceae; genus JAHDCJ01. Next base: position 6,451 of record JAHDCJ010000155.1, read on the forward strand.
ATTAAAATTGAATACAGATGAAAGTTACTGCTGAAAAAAATGAAAAAGTAGCAAAAATGATATTTGCATCTATTTATCCGCTTTACTTAAATAGATTGGTGAAGAATGGAAGAACCGAAGAAGAATTAAAGCAAGTAATCGAATGGCTGACTGGCTATGACGAAAATAAATTGCAAGAGCTAATAGAAAAGAAAGTCACCTTTGAAACGTTTTTTCAAGAAGCCAATATACATCCCAACGCACACCTAATTAAAGGCGTAGTTTGCGGTTATCGAATTGAAGAAATAGAAGATAAATTTGAAGTCTACAAAAAATGTAGATACATGGAAAAACTAATTGATGAATTAGCAAGAGGCCGTAAAATGGAGAAAATTTTACGTAAAGAAAAACCTAATTCTAAATAATTTTGTGCTGCTAACTGCCTACTTAATTGCTTTATTTATACATAGGAATATTTACGCTGTGGTTGATGAGTTATTGTTTCATCTGGCGATGGGACTATGGGATTGCGGGTAGACTATTGTGGTAATAAAATAGTTAGCATCAATTAGAAAAAAATGGAAAAATCAAAAAGCTTAACTACAACTTTTTTATTATTTTTTACTTTGATCAATTTTTCAATAGGTCAAAATTATGGAGATATATCTGTAACCGCTTCTGGCTATGATTTTTCTAAAAAAGGAGAATTATTTTTTTTGATATTTGAATCAAAAGAAGGTTTTCCAGATGAAATTAGTTTTACAAATAGATATTTTAGATCAAGAGGTGATAATTTAGGCGAAGGAATTTCAACATTTGGAAAAATACCTTATGGAGAATATGCGGTAGTGGTTTATTTCGACAAAAACCGTAATGAAAAATTAGATCTCAATTTTTTAGGATTTCCCAAAGAACCTATGGGTACCTCTTCCAATAGTAAATTTAAAAGATTGAAATTTAAAAAAGCATCTTTTAAGTTTAATGAACCGGTAAAGGAATTAAATATAAAATTATATTAAGAGCAAATAAAGCAAACCTAAATGGATAAATGAGAACACTAGTAATGGGAGATATTCATGGGAATTTGAATGCTCTAGAATCTGTATTAACCAAAGCATCTTATAACCCCAATAATGATCGATTAATTTGTTTAGGAGATTATGTAGATGGATGGAGCGAATCATTTGAAGTCGTTCGAACCTTATTAGAACTACAAAATAATTCAACACACGAACATATATATTTACTTGGGAATCATGACCTTTGGTTTAGGAATGTTTTAACAGAACCATCCTCCTTATTAAGAGATGAATCATATGTGTCCAATAAGCACTCCAATTGGTATTATAATGGAGGGAAATCAACCTATGATTCGTATATGGATTATCCCGATGAATTTATAAAAATCCATAAGACGAATTTTTTTGATCGATTAAAATATTATCACATTGAAGATAATAAACTGTATGTTCATGCAGGTTTTAATTTAGAACTCGGTTTTGTCAATACAGTCAAATTTATGCCCGAAGAATTGATATGGAATAGGTCATTATACCAAGAATGTTTAAAACAATGGAAATATTCAAGAGAGAAAAAAAAGACTGTTGATTTTAACATTGGAGAATTTGATAAAATTTATATCGGACATAATCCAACCATAGCAGATGGAATAATTGAGCCATTAAAAATGGGGAATGTTATAAATTTAGACCAAGGTTGCAAAGCGAATGGATGTTTAAGTATCTGGAATGATAAAACGAATGATTATTTTCAAAGTGATTATTGAAAAAAGGCATAAAGTATTTAGCTTGTGATAAAAATATCTTTTTGAAATAATTT
>JAHDCJ010000039.1:0-11622 GCA_020629935.1 Saprospiraceae bacterium
AAAAAACAGAATTACTCACTTAGCTTAGGTGCTTGGAGAGTGAGCTTTAGCGAAGTGCGCAGCACCAAGGCGTATGCCGCGCTCGGAAAGGACCGGCACGATAGTGCAAGCCCCAAATCAATTTTATATAAAAACAAATTTTAGCTGACCCAAAACAAATCTGAAATAATTCGATCAGCGATCAATTTTCCAGAAGGAGTAAGAGAATAATTATCGTTTTTCTTTATCACTTTTTGTTCTTCAATATAGGATTGAATGTTTAGTTTAAAATGCCGATAAAAAGGAAGTGCAATAGATTGAATCTCTTTATTGTTTACGCCCCATTGCGTACGAAGACCCGTCATAATATATTCATTATATTGGTCAATAACCGATAAGACTTCGCTTTGGTTGGGGAGTTCATTTTTTGTGAGTGCTTCTAGATATTTTGCGTTATTGGCGATATTCCAAGAGCGCGTAGTACCGTCAAAAGAATGCGCAGAAGGCCCTAGTCCGAGGTAGGGTTTTTGCTTCCAATATGCCGTATTATGTTTGGCATATTTTCCAGGTTTGGCAAAGTTAGATATTTCGTAATGCTCATAACCTTGCGCTTCCATTGTCTGCATGAGATATTCTAATTGTTGGGCCATTAAGGCATTATCGGGCTCAGGAGATTGACCTGTTTTTACAAAGTGGGCGAGTGCGGTATTGGGTTCTACTGTCAATGCATAACAAGAAATATGAGGAATTTGATAATCAAAAATCTGTTGCAAATTATGTTGCCAAGTAGCCATTGAACTTTTGGGCGAACCATAAATAAGATCAATGGATAAATTATGAAAACCTAAGGCTTGGGCGTCTTCAATACAAGAAATAGCTTGGGATGCAGAATGTGATCTGTTCATATCGACCAACTCGGCTTCAAAAAAAGATTGAATGCCGATACTCAGGCGATTTATTGGTGTTTGAAGCAACTGTTTCAGATAATCTTTCGTTAAATCATCAGGATTTGCTTCTAAGGTAATTTCAGCATTTGGAGAAATAATGTGATATTTGAGGAGGACTTCGAAAAGTTGATTAATGTCGGGTGATGATAATACCGAGGGCGTTCCTCCACCAAAGTAAACCGTTTCAATTGATGCAGAGTTTAAATAATCTTTTTGAAGTGCAATTTCTTTAAGCATTGCTTCCATCATTTCTTCCTTATATTTTAAGGAAGTCGAAAAATGGAAGTTGCAATAATGGCAAGCTTTACGACAAAAAGGAATGTGAATATAAATACCTGCCATTGGAAGGAGTGGAATTAAGTAAATTAGTTTTTAAAAAGAATTCGATACGGTTGATAAATAAAAAGTACCTAAAGGTAATAACATTCTTGGTTTTTTCTTTGAGCTTTGGAATAAACAGCATGGCGCAAGACAGCTTGTACTTAGAAGTCTTTGCCTTAGATCAACCTAAGGGATTTTTCAAAAAGCACATTACCTATCAACAAGCCTTTGAAGATGATTTGGATGTAGAAGAAGAGATGACAGAAATCTTGAATCAACTGTATGATCAATCCTATTTGTCGGCTTCTGTAGATAGTATTTATAGAGGCGATAGTATCCGTCAGGCTTTTTTATTTGTTGGGGCAAAATATGAATGGGCAAATTTGAAAAATGGAAATGTAAAACCGCAGTTTTTAAACCAAGTTGGATATAAAGAGAAGTTGTATAGTGGCAAGCCGTTTAACTATAAAGAGCTGCGTAAATTACAAGAAAGTTTATTGTCTTATGCCGAGAATAATGGTTATCCATTTGCTACGGTTCGCTTAGATAGTATTCGGATTGTAGACGATCAAATTGCGGCAAGAATTTATATGCGTCCCAATCGATTGATTTATTTTGATGGGGTAGAGATTGAAGGCGATGTGAAAATTTCTGAGAAATTTATGGCGACTTATTTAGGGCTCAAAAAAGGAACCTTATATGACGAAAGCAAACTTCTTAAAGTTCGAAATCGAATAAAGGAATTGGGTTATTTGAAAGAGAAGAAATCATTAAATGTGATTTTTGCAGAAGATAAAGCGACGGTACATTTATTTTTAGAAAATAAGAAAGCGAGTCGATTTGATTTGCTTGTAGGGTTCCTTCCAAGAACAGAAGAAACAGGAAAATTTCAGTTGACAGGAAATGCCGAGATTGATTTGAAGAACCCTTTTGGTACAGGAAAACAATTGCGGATTAAATGGCAGCAACTACGATTAGGTACGCAAGAGTTGGATGCTTTTTTGGCTTATCCTTATGTGTTTAATTTACCCTTTGGTGCGGATTTTACGTTTAATCTTTATAAGCGAGATACGAGTTATTTAGATTTAAAAAGAGATTTGGGTATACAATATCATTTTGAAGGAAATAATTATTTGAAAGTCTATTGGGATAATAAGCGAACGACCATTTTAAACATCGACACTGATCAGATTTTATTGAATAGGAAACTTCCAAACAACTTAGATGTGGGCGCTTCCATTTTTGGTTTGGCCTATCATTTTGAAAATTTAGATTATCGTTTCAATCCAAGAAAAGGATTTGATTTTTTAATAAAAGGAGGAGCGGGAATTAAGCGAATATTAAAAAGTAATTCGATTGTTGATTTGGCAGATCCCGAAAATTTGGGACAAAGTTTCGACTTTTTATACGATAGTTTAAATTTAAGAACCTTTCAATTTCGGATGGACGCGGACATTGCCTATTACCAACCTATTGGTACTCGAAGTGTAATGAAGATGGGAGTGCAAGCTGCTTATGTCCAATCAGGAGAAACCCTTTTTCAAAATGAGCTTTATCGAATTGGAGGAAATAAGACCTTGCGTGGATTTGATGAAGAAGCGATTTTTGCTTCCTTGTATTCAGTGTTTACCGCAGAGTATCGTTTTATTATTGGAGAGAATTCATTTCTTTATGCATTTGGCGATTATGCCTATTTACAAAACAAAAGCACCCTTGCCGATTTAGATGATCATCCTTTTGGTTTTGGAGTAGGGATGACCTTTGAAACGAAGGCGGGAGTCTTTGGTATTAGCTATGCGCTAGGGCGTCAAATGGGGAATCCAATTGATTTACGTGCAGGGAAAATCCACCTTGGCTATGTAAATTATTTTTAAAAGTTTGAAAAATAAAACGGGGGCATTGCGTTTTCCACGAACAAAAAATTATTTTTGCGATAGTGATTAAACAATTAACATATCGTATTAGTAGTATTGTAGGAATTATTTGCTTATTCCTTGTAGGTGTCTATGCCCAAGGAGGTAATGCTGCAGCTAATCCTTTTGAGTTACCTGAGCGATTAGATTCGCTAAAGAAATGGACAGAAATGACCGTGGTAAACGATACGGTGAGGGGGGGCAATGATTCATTGTCCAATCCTATGCTAGATACCCTTGCGCCATCGCCTCCAACAAACAATCCATTTGAACTCGAATCAAATATTGGGACCGCAGTGGATACGGAGGTTCCAATAGCAGATTCTGGAAATCCTTTTGATCTAGCTCCCAAAGGTAATCCAACCGTAGTTGCTCCGCCAGTTATGCCCAAAGCTAATCCTGAGCAAGCAAGTAAGTGGGAGAAAGCAAAGGAAAAAATTGCGACGCATACTCCGATTTATTTAGTGATTTATAGTATTTTGTTGGCCATTATCATGGCGGTTTTAAATACTTTATTTAGATCTGATCTGAAACAGACATTTCGAGCATTTACCAACCAAAATATATTAAGTTTAAGTTTTCGTCAAAAGCTAGACAGTTATCGAAGTGCGGGTATTATTTTGCAGTTTTTCTATTTGTTTTCAGGAGGCTTGTTTATTTTTTTAGTCATGAAACATTTTCAAATAGAGATTGATCTACCTGATTTCGTAGTGTTGGGTCTAGTGGTTTTGGGTTTGATGATTATCACCTTCTTAAGATATAGCCTATTGATCTTAGTTGCGTCTATATTTCCTTTCTCAAAAGAAGTTAACCTTTATAAGTACATCATTTCCGTATATGATTACGTGATTGGAGTTATTTTATTTCCTTTGTCGATAATCATTGCTTTTGCTCCACAAAATATCAGCGAACCCGTCATGTGGTTGGCCCTCGGTTTAATCGCACTTATATATGTATATCGCTCGTTTAGAGGGCTTGTTGTAGCGAGCAAATATTTATTATTTCATAAATTCCATTTTATATTGTACCTTTGCACCGTCGAAATAGCCCCGATCATGATTTTAATGAAACTATTTTTGATTTTTAGTGTAAAATAAAACGAACGAGTTATAAAAACTAAAGACTTGAACCAAAGTGCAAATCAAATGGAAAGGCTTAGACCTGTTAAGACGATTCTAATCTCTCAGCCGAAACCTGAACGGTCTCCATATTTTAATTTGGAGAAGAAATACGATATAAAGATTGACTTTCGATCATTTATTCATGTAGAAGGAATAACGGCTAAAGCTTTTCGAAAGCAACGGATTAGTCCCTTAGATTATAGTGCAGTGATCTTTACTGCTAAGAATTCCGTAGATCATTTTTTTAGAGTTTGTGAAGAGTCAAGGATAAAAATGCCTGGGGATACCAAATATTTTTGTTTGACGGAGTCTATTGCGCATTATTTACAAAAGTTTATTGTTTACCGTAAACGTAAAGTTTTTTATGGTAAGCGAAATATTTTGGATTTAAAAGATCCATTATTAAAACATAGGCCAAAAGAAAAATTCTTATTGCCTTGTTCTAATTTAGGAAAAAAGAGCGTCGTTTCTTTTTTGACAGAAAATGATTTTAACTTTCAAGAATCTATATTCTACGAAACGCTAGCAAGCGACTTATCTGATTTATCTGACATTACTTATGATATGTTGGTGTTTTTTAGTCCACTAGGTATTCATTCTTTGTATGAAAATTTTCCTGACTTTAAACAAAACAATACCCGAATTGCTGCATTTGGATCTACCACTTGTAAAGCAGTTTTGGATCGTGAGCTTTTAATTGATGTAAAAGCCCCTTTACCCGAAGCGCCTTCTATGACGATGGCTATTGAACGGTATTTACAACTTTGTAATAAGAAATAACACACCATAAAATGAGACGAAAAAAGCTTCAATGATATTGAGGCTTTTTTTTATGTTTGTTTGAACCAACGATTAAGCCTTCCATTAGGTCTTTAAATTAGGCCTTCATTAGAGGTTTAGTGAGTCCTTGATGATTTTTTATTTTGAATAAAAAAGACAATGATTGTTTTTTTAACAGTTTGAAAGGAAAATTATCCTTAACTTTGGAAGTAAATAATATAGTGCATGAATAAACTTTGGCCAATTCTAATTTTTTGTTTTTTGTGTTTTCACGCAAAAGGGCAACAGGCCATTCAGTATAGTTTATATTCATTCAATCCTTATAATTATAACCCTGCCTACGCTGGTCTTGAAGGTTCATTGGTCTTTACAGGCGTATTTCGAAAACAATGGGTAGGATTTCCTGGTAGTCCAATGTCTCAAAATTTTAATGCACACTTACCTTGGCATTTCATGAATGGAGGCGCGGGGTTGTCTGTAGAAAATGATTTTATAGGGGCAGAACGCAATACTACTTTAAACTTATCGTATAATTATATCGCCCGACTAAATAATGAACAATCGCTTTCTATAGGTGTAGGGGCTGGTTTTTGGCAAAAAAGCCTAGATGGTTCCAAATTGCGAGCGCCAGAAGGTGATTATGAAGGGGGTGTTTTGAATCACAACGATTTAGTGTTGTCAGAAGGAAGAGAAGGAGGAATTGCGCCAATGGCCAATGCGGGAATCTATTATAAATCGACATTATTGGATGTAGGGATCGCTGCAAATAACCTTTTAGCCTCAAAAATTAAAAATTCTGGAAATTCTATTCCCGAAATACAACTTTCAAGACATTATTTTTTTAACTTTGGGATGCATTTACCCGTAGGGGAAAAAGTAATGCTGGAACCATCCGTCTTTTTAAAAACGGATTTAATACAAACTCAAATCGATTTTTCAACAATTTTACGGTATAACCACAATATTTTTGGAGGAGCGTCGTTTAGAGGATACAGCAAACAAACCATCGATGCCATCGTTTTTCTCGCCGGCATGGATATTACCAAAAATTTAACCTTAGTCTATGGTTTTGACCTAGGCTTATCTTCCTTACGAACCTTTAATAAAGGTTCGCATGAAGTACTCGTTAAATATAATTTGAATAAGGATATAGGAGGGGAAATACCCCAAAAGATTATTTTTAATCCTCGACATTAACATTTTTTTAAAATTTGTGACTTGTTGAATACTAAAAAATAATTTTGTCCGTTTCTTTAGAGGTGGCACGAGAAGAAGTGTCTCTAAAATGTAAAAAACAGGAAATTTCTTTTTGATTTCCTTTTAAAGAAAGTATATTTACGACTATCTTTTGCTAAAAGACAATTTATTTCACAATTAACATGTTGAAAAATTAGGGTGCGAATATGAAAAATTTTTCAAAATTACTGCTAGTACTGATTATTGCTTCTACCTTAGGAGCTTGTAGTTCAGGAAGCAATGGGCAGTTAACAGGAGTACTTAACCGTCCTACCTGGAAAGGAATTAATCCTTATGGAATGGTCTATGTACCATCCGGAACGTTACACATTGGTCCAAGTGATCAAGATGTAAATCAAACTATGGTTCAACGTCCAATGTCAATCTCTATTCAGGGATTCTACATAGATGATACCGAAATTACCAATAATGAATACCGACAATTTGTGGACTGGGTACGTGATTCTATTGCGCACTCTTGGTTAGATCACACGATTGAATCAGAAAACGGAACCACACGATTGGACTGGGATCAAGAATTGGATTATTTATCGGAAGAACTTGAAGATATGTTTTATCCTGAAGATGAACGTTTTGCCAATAAACGGGAGATGGATAAGCAAAAACTTATTTTTGAATATGAATGGTACGATTGGAAAGGTGCTGCTCATGATCACTATAACAGCAACCGTAAGAAATTTATTAAGAAGAACGAAGTGAAGATTTATCCGGATACTTTAGTATGGGTTCGAGATTTCACTTATTCTTATAACGAGCCAATGACTAGAAACTATTTCTGGCACCCTGCATTCGATGACTACCCAGTAGTTGGAGTAGATTGGAGAATGGCAAATGCATTCTGTTATTGGAGAACGAACTTCTGGAATTCATTCCGCGCTGCTCAAGGCGAAGTTAATACAGAAGACTTCCGATTACCTACAGAATCTGAGTGGGAATATGCTGCACGAGGTGGCAACGAACACGCTCCATTCCCTTGGGGAGGTTACTATGTAAGAAATGCAAAAGGATGTATCTTAGCCAACTTCAAACCTGGTCGAGGAAATTATCCTGAAGATGGTGGATTATACACTGTTAAAGCAGATGCTTACTTCCCTAATGATTACGGATTATATAATATGGCTGGAAACGTTTCAGAGTGGACTTCATCTGCTTTCTACGAAAACGGCTATGCATTCCAACACGATTTAAATCCTGACATCCGATTTGATGCCAACGATGATGATCCTTTAGCTTGGAAACGTAAAGTAATACGTGGTGGGTCTTGGAAAGATATCGCTTACTTCATCCAAACAGGTACACGTCACTGGGAATACCAAGATTCTGCGAAATCTTATGTAGGATTCCGATGTGTATTGACATTCCTTGGACGATCCATTAATGATTTTTAATAATTAAATTGGTGAAAACATTATTTTTAAGCCCAAAAATAATTTTCAACAAATAATATAAAAGAACCGTAGGACAGGTTTGCCCTGCCCTACTATTCTAAAGATTACCCTTTATTTAATTTCCTTTTAACTAACTAAATTTAATCAAAATGAGTTTTTTAAAATCCAAAGGTTTCAAATATCTTAAAAACCTTGTTATCGGTGTTGGTGCCGCAGTTGTACTATTAGGTGCTTTATTTAAAATCCAAAGTTGGCCTTACGCGAGTGAGATGCTTACAGTAGGATTGATTACAGAAGCAATTCTTTTCTTTTTCTTAGGAGTTATTGGCCCAGAAAAAGATTACTACTGGGAAAAATTGTACCCAGGTTTAGATTCTTATGGTGGATCTGTTGATGGATTCGAACCACAAGGAGCTAACTTAGACATCAATACTGAAAAAATGGAAGGACAACTTGACGGAATGTTAGGTGAGCTTAAGACCATGTCTTCAAGTATGTCTTCTTTAAAAGCCCTTCAAGAAGTTGATTTTTCTGGTACTAAAGATCAGATCAAAACACTTGGAGATTTTTACGCCAACCTTAATGAAGCGATGGCTAATATCAACGATTCTGTTGATGATACTAAACGATACAAAGAACAGTTAGGTGCCTTAAACCAGAACTTGAGCTCTTTGAACAACGTGTATGGAAATATTCTTTCTGCAATGTCAAGTCCGACAAAATAAGCAGTAAAGGGATTTTTTCCTTTTTCTTAAAACAAAGGTGTTACTTTATTGGAAACCTGCGTTCTATAGAAAATGATTTAAGGAAAAAATCAAATATTTCTCCAATTTGAGATAATTTATTATTCCATTAATCGTTAAAATTAAAGAGACATGTCAATTCCTAAGGAACCCCGTCAGCTCATGATTAACCTCATGTACTTAGTGCTTACCGCACTACTGGCGTTAAACGTTTCGGCAGAAATTATCAATGCCTTTTTCGACATTGATAAAAGTATCCAAAAAACGAACAAACTTACTGCAAAGTCTGTAGGTGAAGTACAAAAAGGAATCCAGCCTATTCTGGATAAAAAACCTAAATTACGAGGCCCTCTGAATGCTGGAATGGATGCAGTTAGAGAAGAGGTTGCTGAATTTGTAAGCTATATGGATGGGGTCAGAAGTGGCCTTATTGATGCCTGTGGTGATAAAAACGGAACCGAAGATGATGGAGATTACATCATGGAAGAAGGTGTACGTGGAAAACCCATTGGTAAGAAAAATAAAGATGCTACGACTCGACTCTTAGTAGATGAAGGTCAAGGTGATGAAATCCAGGCGAAAATTGATTCGCTTAGAAGCCGATTGATTGGTGTTTACACTGAAACAATCAATAAGGTATCTAAAGAAGCGGGACTTAAAAAGTCAGAGGTGGATGCGAAAATCGCAAACATTTCGAATAACATCACACTTGGTACTTTAACTATGGAAGAGATCAAGAAAAAAGCACCGGATAAGAAAAGTTGGGCAGATTATAAATTCCGCCAAATGCCTCTAGCCGCTGTTTTACCAACATTGACTAAGATTCAATCTGATGCACGTGGAGCAGAAGCTTCAATCATCAATGAATTTGCAGGACTTGTTGGAGGTCGTGAAATCAAATTTGACAAATTTTTCCCTGTAATCAACGCTCGTCAAGGGTATGTAATTAAAGGAGAAAAATTCGATGCTAAAGTTTCTCTAGGTGCTTATAGCTCAGAAATTAAAGGTATTAAGTTAAGCGTTAACGGACAAAGTATTAACGTAAACAAAGAAGGAGTTGGAAGTTTCTCTGAATCTGCAAACTCTCTTGGAAAACGTACCTTGAACTTGAAAGCTGTAGTAACTAACCCACTTACAGGGGAGACACAAACAGTTACCGACAAATTTGAATATGAAGTTGGAGAACGTTCTGCTAACGTATCTGCGGATAAAATGAACGTATTCTACATTGGTGTAGATAATCCAGTTTCTGTTTCAGCAGGCGGTATTAACTCTAATGAACTTAAAGTTTCTTGTTCTGGAGGAGGATGTAACCTTAGCAAAACAGGAAAATTCAAGTATAATGCGAAAGCTACTCAACCTGGACAAACAGCGACTATTACGCTTACAGGTGGTGGTTTACCAGCAACACGATATGAATTCCGTGTAAAACGTATTCCAGATCCAGCACCGATCTTAGGACGATCTAAAGGAGGAGCAATGGGCACAGGAGAGTTTAAAGCACAAGAAGGTATTCGTGCCGTACTTGAAAACTTTGACTTTGATGCAAGATGTAAAATCCAAGGATTTGAAATCGCTCGAGTACCAAAGCGTGCAGACCCAATTATCGAAAGAAACCAGGGTGGTCGTTACAGCGGCAAAGTAGGCAATATGGTACGTGCAGCTAAACCAGGAGATATCTATTACTTTGATAATATCAAGTCTAGATGCCCAGGTGATAAAGCTGGACGTGATATCGGATCAATGGTTTTTAGAATTAAATAGTAAAGTTGATTCATAAAAAAACTGAACAATGAAATTGAATTTAAAATTATTGAGCATTTGGTTTGTGTGTATAACACTCGGATTACCAGCAATTGCTCAGCCTGTACTAAACGAAAGTGGATCAGAAGTAGAATCTGAAAATGGTGTCGAAGCCGATACCCCTAGAGATGATGTGTATGATCGTCACTTGATGGAAGAAAAAATTGTTTTATCTTATGATCACCTGCGTGAAGCAGATGTATTCTGGGAAAAAAGAATTTGGAGAGTAATTGATGTTCGAGAAAAAATGAACAAACCGTTTGTTTATCCTGAGCTCCCATTCATTAATATTCTTTTGGAAAGTTCAATGAGCGGAGAAATTACCCTTTATAGTACAATTGATGATAAATTTACTTCTCCACTTACTGTAGATGAAGTAAGCTCTATTGGTACCTCTGTAGATACCATTATTACCTTTGATCCTGATACTTATGAAGAAAAGATCAAAGTAGTACGTAATGACCTTAACTGGGAGGATATCAAAAGATTCAGGGTCAAAGAGGTTTGGTTTTTTGATGAAGAAACGTCTATGATGCAAGTTCGAATTCTTGGTATCGCACCATTGAAGGAAGAATTTGATGATAACGGAAACTTCAAATTTGAATATCCAATGTTCTGGGCTTATTATCCAGATTGTAGAGAAATCTTAGCTAGAAATTATGCTTTTAATCCAATGAACGATGCACAACGTATGAGTTGGGAAGATATGCTTGAAATGAGATATTTTGCAAGTTATATCATGAAAGAATCCAATGTATATGATCGTCGGATCCAGGATTATAAATCTGGTATTGATATTCTCTTCGAAGCGGAAAAAGTCAAAGAAGGTATATTCAATTTTGAACATGACCTTTGGACATTTTAAATTTAGTTGAAATAATATTCCAACATAATATACGGCTTGAACATATGTTCAAGCCGTTTTTGTTTTCATTTGTATTGGGAAGAGAAAAAAGAACCCAGTAGAATTTTATAAATTCTTGATTACTAAACATTTCAAGTATTTTGGGCATGGATTTAATGAAAAAGTAAGTAGCGCATATTTCATTTATCTTTTTTAAACAACTTCATATCATTTTATACCGCGTTTAGAAAAAATGCCCTACCTTTGCGCATTCATAAACGGAATATTATAATAGTATGTTAATAGAAATATTACCTTGGTTAGGTGTCTTTTTACTGGCTTTAGGAGCTTTAGTCAAAGCTTCTGATTGGTTTATCGATTCAGCAGAAAAAATTGGATTGTCATTTGGTATTTCTCCTTTTATTATCGGAGTGACTATTGTGGCTGCGGGCACTTCTCTGCCTGAGCTCGCGTCATCTATTGTATCTATTTTTCAAGGGAGCTCTGAATTTGTAGCTGGAAATGT
>JAHDCJ010000039.1:11722-28773 GCA_020629935.1 Saprospiraceae bacterium
CGTCATCTATTGTATCTATTTTTCAAGGGAGCTCTGAATTTGTAGCTGGAAATGTAATTGGATCAAATATTACCAATATTTTCTTGGTATTGGGGGTTTCTGCTATTATTTCTAAGAAAATTAATATTAGTTATGACCTCATGCATATTGATATTCCATTATTGATAGGTTCTGCCTTTTTACTCTACTTCTTTTTATATGATGGGCATTTCTCTTTAATGGAAGCCATTCTTTGTATTGTTGGTTTAATATTATTTCTTGCTTATACATTTAATAACAAAGATGATGAAGGTGCTGATATCGAAAGAGAACCCGTTGGACCTATGGTTTATGGTTTACTTTTATTGAGTGGGGTATTAATCTATTTTGGAGCAGAATGGACGATTAAGTCTGTAACTAAGATGTCTGAGGTTGTGGGTGTTGGAAAAGATATAGTAGCCCTAACATTGGTCGCATTTGGAACATCTGTTCCAGAATTAATCGTCAGTGCCGTAGCTGCGAAGAAAGGTAATCCAGAAATTGCTATAGGAAATATATTGGGTTCAAATATTTTTAACACCTATGCGGTGATGGGCATACCAGCCTTATTTGGAGAATTAACGATCACACCGGATATTTTGGAGTTTAGTCTACCCTTTATGTTGGTAGCGACGTTCATGTTTCTTTTAGTTACAATAAATAAGAAAGTATCAATGTGGGAAGGAATGATATTGGTCTTGTTTTACGCTTTCTTTATCGTCGAATTATTTAGCCGTCATGCGAACGGTTAGTCTATTCAAAATCGACTAAAATTTGGTTTTTATCTACGGATTGTCCTTGATCTACTTTGATGGATTTAATGATCCCATCTCCTGGAGATTTGATGATGTTTTCCATCTTCATTGCCTCAAGAATAACTAAAGCATCTCCTTTAACTACAGTCGCTCCAACTTGGACTACAATGTCTAAGACCAAACCAGGCATTGGAGCTTTTATTTCCTTGACCTGACTATTTTGAACTTTACTAAGTCCTAGATCTTTTATCAATCGATCGAATTGATCTTCTACGACAAGTTGATAATTATTTTGATTGATCTTTATGGTAAATTCTTTGGTTTTAAAATCGGCTTCAACTACTTCCGCAATAATAGATTTCCCTTCATTTAAAATATGAAATCGGCGGTCAGATAAGACTTGAATCTCTAATTGTTGAGTTACTTCTGGACTGATTTGAATTTCTTCATTATCATAAGATGTAAAGTACATAATCTAAGATTTTTGTTGACCAATTTTAGTGAGAAAATACAGTTCGAAAATAGTATAAATAAAGTAGATAATGAAATAAGGAAGCAAAAACCAATGACTCTTAGGCTGAAATACTTGATAGTAGACAACTAAAAAAGTAATGGACAAAACAACCCTTAAACCATTAAACAGCATGGAGGTAGATACAAAAGCACCTTTGTTGGGATGATAAATACTTTTGCTTCCAGCGACATACATGAAATAACTTAAAAGAATAAACAAGAGTAAACAAGCCCAAGAGAAAAGTTGATGTGGAACTAAGACTGGAATAAAATAGAATGAGCTAATTAGGCCAATAGTAAAGAGGCTAACCAATCCCAATTTTTTCATGAATTCCTTATAACTCATTTTTCTTGTCCTGACTTAAATCTTTAAATAAGAAATAAAAACTAACAATTACCCCTACAAATGCAAGAGCAGCTGTAAAATAAGGTTTGTTAAGGGAAAGATAATTGTCCAACTTTTTTCCAGCAAAGGCTCCTAGAAATATGGTAATTCCCATTTGGAAGGCTAAGCCGGTATACTTTAGAAACGAGGTATCAACTGACTTCTTTTTGGACAATTGGATTTGATTTTGATTTATTTTGAATAGGAATAGATTTCGATTTCTTATCTACGCCCATTTTACAATATCCATGGAATTCTGCACCAGCAACTACAATTAACTTTTTGGTAGAAATTTCACCATTTACTTTAGCCGTTTGATCTAATTTTAAAGTGTCTTGAACTTCAATGTTTCCAGAAAGCTTCCCTATAATTACGGCATTTTGACATTTCACTTCTCCTTCTACTACGCCACTACTACCAATAACCACTTTGGCTTTACACTGAATATCTCCTTTGACTGTCCCATCAATTCTAATATCACTATCAGATTTGATTTTTCCTTCAATGTATGTACCCTTGACCAAGCTATTATGCCCACCACCCGTACGATTGGGTTCGTTCGTTTTTACAGTAGGTTTTACTTCTTTATTTTTATTAAACATGAAAGACCATTTAAAAATTGATGTATTCCGCAGGATCCACTGGATTCCCGTTGTGCCAAAGTTCAAAGTGCAAATGTGGACCATCAGACAAATCTCCTGTATCTCCTATGATGGCTATTGCTTCTCCAGCTTTCACAAAACTACCAACTTTTTTTAACAATACCGAATTGTGCTTATAAAAAGAAATTAAATTATTGCTATGTTGGATACCGATCACATAACCCGTTTCTAAGGTCCAATCAGATACTAAAACACGGCCTTCTAAAGTTGATTTAATAGCTGAATTTTTTGAAGCGGCGATATCCGTTCCAAAATGTGCTTTCTCGGGCATAAATTCATCCGTGACATACCCTTTAACTGGTGGTATGAAATAGAGTTCTTCCAAAGCGATTTTAGAAGTATTTTCATTTTGGGTAGGTTCAGGTAAACTTAACCATTCCTCTCGGGCAACCATTTCACGAATAATAGAGTCCTCTGTAATAGGGGCAATTTCACGAATAGAATCTTTCAACACAGGTAAATTGGCTTCGTTTTGATCCGCAGTTTCAAAATTGCCATCAATTAAACGTTGTAAAGTTTCGATATAATGGTCTCTAGCAGCAATTTCTTTCTCTAAAGCATCAACTTCTTTAGAGTTTTTAATAGCTTTACTATGTGCATTGACATTGCCATAACCCGGAACTAATCGTTTTAATGGAGTGAATACAATTAAAGAAACTACAAAAATCACTACAATAACTAGAATAGTACTGATTAAGGCATAAATATTGAACAAGGTAAGTTTGTATGAACCAACTTCTTCAAAAGTTTCGTCATTCATCACAACGAGTCGAAATTTGTCTGATTTTTCGGGAGATTTTTTAATTTCGTCTGACATTGTATATATTTTGAAAAATTTAAAATAACTTTGTAACGTTTTTTTTGAAACATTCGTTAATAAAAAAGCAACATTGTAGTTAACTAAAAAATATTAGCTTTGAAAATAACCAAGGTCTTCTTGTTTCTCCTTATTTCCAGCCTTTTATGGACTGCTTGTTCTACTTCTTCTAAGAAAAAAGCAGTAGAATATCCTAAAGGGTTTAAAAAACTAATGCATAACCTTACTGCAAGGTTCAATGGCTATCATAATGCTAAATTAATAGTTAAGGAGAGTATTACCAATTTATCTGATCAATATCAGGATAATTATAACCAAGTATTAGCACTTTATAAGGAATCTGCTATCGAAGATGCCCAATCTGCCTATGGACAACTTGATGAAGCTACTAAAAAATCTTCTATTGTAATTTCCTTACATCGACCAAGTAAATGGGCGGATGACTCTTATTTTCTAATTGGACAATCTCAATACCTCAAAAAAGAATACGAGGCAGCCCGAGAAACCTTTGATTTTATCGTCAAAGAATACGATCCTAAAAATATTGCGGCTAAGAAAGCTAAATATGGAAAGAAGAAAAAGAAAAAGAAAACCATTGCTCAAAAGAAAAAAGAAGAAGAAAAATTACTTAAAGAGAAAAAATATGCGCTAAAACACCGACCCATTCGAAAAACGGCTATGGTTTGGTTGGCGCGTACCTATGTGGAGGAAGGAAATTATGATGATGCCATGTTTACTTTACGTAAATTGAAAAATGACACTACACTCATTAAACGATTACAAGCCGAAACGGCCATTGTAGAATCGTATGTGCATCTTAAACAAAAGAAATATAAAGAAGCAATACCTGCTTTAGAACGAGGTATTGATTTGATTAAAAAGAAAAAGAAGAAAAATCGATTTACCTATATCTTAGCCCAAATTTACCAATTCGATGGAAATAGTGGGAAAGCTGCAGAATTGTACGCTAAAGTACTCAAAATGCGCCCTGAATATGATATGGAATTTCGAACACGACTCAATATGATTCTCAATGAATGGGAAAGTGGAGTGGCCGATGCTGAGCCTTCATTGAATAAGCTCAAACGAATGTCTAAAGACATTAAAAATGAAGAGTTTAAAGATCAGATTTATTTTGCAATGGCCAACATCAATCTGGAAGAAGAGGATCAAATAGCGGCTATAGATAATCTGAAAAAATCGATTCAGTTTAATCAAACCAATCAACCGCAAAAAGCGGATTCTTATCTCAAACTAGCAGAGATTTATTACGACCTTGAAAAATATGTAAATTCCAAAAAATACTATGATAGTACATTAACGGTAATCTCAACTTCTGATGATCGTTATGGTGATGTGTCCAATTGGAAAAATACATTGAAGGATATTGCAGAGCAAATCGAAATTGTGGAATTGCAAGATTCGTTAATCGCCATCTCTAATATGAATGACGATGACCGTTTAGCACTCGCTAAAAAATTAAAGAAAGAACAATTAGAGAAAGGAGGGAAAACCAATGGACCTAGAAGAACAGGACCAAAAGGACAATCACTAGCTAACGCGATTCCTTCGCCTTCTGGAGCAAGTAATACCAAATCCAATTGGTGGGCTTATGACCAAAATCAAGTAAAGAAAGGAGTAAAAGAATTTGAAAAGAAATGGGGTAGTCGTAAGCTTGAAGATGATTGGAGAAGATCCAATCGACGTTCTATTAATCTTTCTGAAGAAGAAGAAATTGCATCGGTAGAAGCTCGAATTTTTGTTTCTGAAGAAGAAATGAAAACCATCTTTAAAGATGTTCCTGATTCCCCAGAAAAACTGAAAAGAAGTAATGAGAAAATAGAGGAAGCACTCTTTACACTAGGGAATCTTTATCGTGATCGTATTGATAATGAACCCAAATCTATTGAAGCATTTGAAGAAGTGATTTCTAGATATCCTAAAGGAAAGTTTGAAGTGGAGGCACTATATGCCCTTTATCTTATGTATGATAATGCCAATAACCGAAATTTAGCAAATCAATATAAAAATAGAGTTACTGACGAATATCCACTAAGTAGATATGCAGAAGTGATTTCTAACCCTAATGCAGCTTCTGCTTTTGAAAAATCAGAGGCCAAACTAACGGATTATTATAACGATTCCTATGCTCAATTTTCTACGAATCAATACCAACAAGCATTAAGTATGGTCAATTCTGCGGATAGCTTATTTGGATCAGAAAATAAGCTGCAACCCAAGTTCTCCTTATTAGGTGCGATGTGTATTGGAAATATAGATGGCAAAGAAGCCTATAAAATTGCTTTGCAAAAAGTAATCACTGACTATCCTGATACAGATGAACAAAAGAAAGCACAAGAAATATTAAAATATTTAGGCGGCTCTTCTTCTACTGGAAACGCAACAAATACCAATCCGAATGATATCAAAGATTTGGGAGACGTGAAGTTATACCAAAAAGTAGAAGATGGACTTCATTATATTCTAATTAAGCTAAGTGGTAAAGAGGTGAAGTTGAGTGATGCCAAGGTTTCGGTTACGGATTATAATACGAAATACCATAAGTTGGCCAATCATAAAATATCTAGCTTATTACTCGATCTCAATACGCCAATTATGATTGTGCGTAAGTTTAGAGGAAAAAATGAGGCAATGAAATACCTTAAAGAAATCGAAGCGAAACGAGGTGAATTTCTTGAAGATAAAGCAGATAAAGATTATAAAGCAATGATTATTTCACAAGACAATTATAAAATATTATTGCGCTTGAGACAACTTGATTCTTATGTTAAATTCTTTGATGAAAACTATGGGAATCAATAATTGAAAAGATAAAAAAAGGTCAACAATTAGTTGACTTTTTTTTATTGAAATGCTTAAAATATAAGGCGCTAATTGAAAATAAAAGCGACACTTGAAAACCAACTCATTGACTAATCCGCGAAATCTATTTTCAAAGAAATAAAAATACTCCCATAGAACTTATCCAGATCAAATGTCAAAAATTGGTAATGCCATTCTAATTCCTTACTTTTGTACGTTATTATTATTTTTTTAGGATAAAATGATTCGTTTTGAACGAAGGTATTCCAAACCACACCGCAAACCCTGAACCTACAAACATCCGTAAGCTACGAGAGCCTACTTATCGCAAAATAGTTAAGCGATTATGGATCTTATTCGGCTTAGGCTTTCTTGCCGTATTTGGAATGTTCTTTTTCCTAGCCATAGGAGACCTTCCCACCTTTGAGCAACTCGAAAATCCAAACTCTCGTCTTGCTTCTGAAATCTATACCGCAGATGGAGAAATATTAGGTCGCTACTTTACCGAGAATCGGGTGAATGTGAATTATTCAGATTTATCACCAGATTTGGTAAACGCATTGATCTCTACAGAAGACGAACGATTTTATACGCATGCAGGAATTGATCCTGAAGCATTGGGTCGAGTACTTTTTAAAACGATTTTACTTGGTAAAAAAACAACGGGTGGAGGAAGTACCATTACCCAACAATTAGCCAAACAACTTTTTGATCGACCCGACTTCTCACAAATGAACCCGATTAAAAAAGTATGGGTTTTAGGAACAACCAAATTTAGAGAATGGCTCACCGCCATTAAGTTGGAAAGAAGTTATACCAAAGAGGAAATTATTACCATGTACCTCAATCAGTTTAACTTTATTAATGGAGCTTATGGTATTAAATCCGCTTCGGAAATTTATTTTTCTACTAGCCCAGATTCTTTGAAAATAGAAGAATCCGCAATGCTTGTAGGAATGCTCCAAAATCCTAGTAAATTTAATCCGCTTCGATTTGAAGAACAAGCTAAAGAGCGGAGAGAAATTGTTTTTTATCAAATGAAACGAAACGGTTTTATTGATGAAGAGGAATACAAAGAATATATCGCACGTGATATTGACTTAACCCGCTTTAAACGTATAGATCATAATGATGGTTTAGCTCCTTATTTCCGAGAATATCTAAGGGAAGACCTTAAACGAATACTCAAAGCGAACCCCAAACAAAACGGAGAAGCTTATAATGTATACAAAGATGGCTTAAGAATATATACCACTATCGATAGCCGATTGCAAGCGCATGCAGAAAAAGCCTCTGAAAAACACTTGCAAAAATTACAGAAAAAACTCTTTAAACATTGGGAAGGAAAAGATCCGTGGACCTATAAATCCTACGGCTCTACAACAGATGCAGATATCGAACGAAGAGCCAAATCGTTAAAACGATTGCTTCAAGGAACTCCTCGATATAAGGCCTTAAGAGAAAAATACTTTCTTAAAGCAATCGAATTAAAACTACGTGATGTAGATGTAGATCGAATGTTTATTGCAGAAGAAAACCCAACTAAAATTGATGAATGGGAGAGTTCAAAATTTATTGGTTCTAAACTTGGAGATAAATATCGAAAGATACTCAAAAGCAAAGATTGGCAAATCATTAAATCAGAAAAAGAAACGCTAGATAAAAAAACCAAAGAAGTTTTTGATCGAAAAACATCAATGAAAGTGTTTGCTTATAATGACATGTATCAAAAAGATACCGTAATGAGCCCGCTCGATTCTATTCGATATCATCGTATGTTTATGCAAACAGGCGTACTTGCTGTTGAACCTCAAACTGGACATGTAAAAGCTTGGGTCGGTGGTGCAAATCACCGTTGGTTTAAATATGACCACGTAAATAAAAATACCGCAAGACAAATTGGGTCTACATTTAAGCCTTTTTTATATGCTTTGTCTATCGATCTTCGAGGTTATTCGCCTTGTTTTAAAGTCATGGATTCTCCTGTAACCATTGCCAAAGGAACCTTTAACTTACTAGATGATTGGACGCCCAAAAACGTAGGGAAATTTAGCAATGCAGAGATTACACTTTTAGATGGCTTAAAAATGTCTAAAAACTCCGTTTCGGCATATCTAATGCGAGATCTTGGAAATACGCAAGAACTCCGTAACCTCGTCTCCAAAATGGGGATTGACACCACACGTGTTCCTCCGCAACCTTCTATTTGCTTAGGTACACCGGATATCTCGGTATTCGAAATGACAGGTGCTTATACGACTTTCGCC
The DNA here is from genome assembly GCA_020629935.1 of Saprospiraceae bacterium. Classification (GTDB taxonomy): domain Bacteria; phylum Bacteroidota; class Bacteroidia; order Chitinophagales; family Saprospiraceae; genus JAHDCJ01. The sequence continues at coordinate 19,963 of JAHDCJ010000039.1, forward strand.
AATGAAGGAATCGCTACCGAACCTGTTTATATTAGTCGTATTGAAGATAAGAATGGAAGTATCATATATGAACCCCTTCCAGAACAACAACAAGTACTTAGTGAACAAGCAAACTATGTCATGGTGCAAATGTTGAAGGCAGTAGTAGGCTGGAGTACAGGCATCAAAACGGAAGTAGGTGGAAAAACAGGAACAACTAACTTTCACGCTGATGGATGGTTTATGGGCATTACCCCTAATCTTGTAGTCGGCACTTGGGTAGGTTGTGATGATCGTTTTGTACGCTTTCGTACCTTAAATTATGGACAAGGTTCTTATATGGCCAAACCGATTTTTAAATATTTTATGAAAAGCGTAGAAGCGGATAAAGATATTGCTTTTGATATCAATGCCCGATTTAAATCTCCTAGCCGCGATTTAGAAATCCAGTTGGATTGTGAAATGTACCCCGCAGGTGGTGAAGTTGAAAATGATCCCAATGCTGTTGATCCTATTTTAAAGGGTGATCCAGAAAGAGATCCAGAAGGTGACCCAGAAGGTGAAGAAGGGGATATTTATGAATTGGGCGGATTTTAATCCTCTTACAAAAAGGCGGTTTAATTTATGACGACGGAGGATTACAAAGCACTCGCACCGACCTTACCAACTCAACCAGGTATTTATAAATATCTCAATAAAGAAGGGGTTATTTTATATGTAGGTAAAGCTAAAAACCTAAAGAAACGTATCGCTTCTTATTTTGGTAATAAAAAGCATGCTACACACAAAACAAGAGTGCTTATCAAAAATGCTGCAAGCATTAGTTTTACCATTGTAGAAACCGAACAAGATGCGCTTCTTCTAGAAAGTACGCTCATCAAAAAATACCAACCTAGATATAATGTACAATTAAAAGATGGAAAGTCTTATCCATATATTTGTATAAAAAAAGAGCGATTCCCAAGGGTGTTTATTACTCGAAAAGTAATTCGAGACGGATCAAAATATTATGGTCCTTATACTTCGGTACGTCAAGTGCACGCCATTCTAGAAATGATTCGAAATTTATTTCCTTTACGTACGTGTACCTATAATTTGTCGGAAGAAAATATCAATAAAGGAAAGTTTAAAGTCTGTCTAGAATATCATATTAAAAATTGCGAAGGGCCTTGTGAAAATAAAGAAACGGAAGCGGCTTATATGGATAAGATTGGCCAAATAAAAAATATTCTCGGAGGAAAATTTAGTACAGTAAAACGGCATTTTCAAGAAAAAATGCAACACTTAGCAGAGAACTTGGAATTTGAAAAAGCGCAAAATTTAAAAGAAAAAATAAGTGCATTTGAAGATTATCAAGGAAAGTCAACAGTAGTGAGTACTACGATCCGTGATGTAGATGTCTTTTCTATTTCTAGAGATGAAAAAACGGCTTTTGTGAATTATCTCAAAGTAGCGCACGGTGCCATTATACATACCTTTACCTTAGAAATGACACCCAATCTAAATGACAAAGAAACGGATCTTCTAGGTTTTGCTATTTCTAATTTAAGAGAGAAGTTTAATAGTGTTACCCAAGAAATTATTGTGCCTTTTGAAGTGAATTTGGCCACCAAAGAAACGGATTTAATATTTACTATTCCACAGCGCGGAGATAAAAAAAGTTTATTGGAATTGTCTGCGAAAAATGCAAAGTATGCTCAATTTCAAAAACAAAAAGAGGCTATCAATAATATTAAAAAACAAACCTCTGCGGAACGTATTTTAAAAGGTTTACAAAGTGATCTTCAAATGGATGATGTGCCCTTACATATCGAATGCTTTGATAATTCGAATATTCAAGGATCTAATCCAGTCGCTTCTGCCGTGGTCTTTAAAAATGCACGACCTTCCAAAAAAGATTATCGACATTTTCATATTAAAACGGTGGAAGGCCCCAATGATTTTGCTTCTATGGAAGAAGTCGTATATAGACGTTATCGACGATTATTAGATGAAAAACAAAGCCTTCCTCAACTCATTGTGATCGATGGAGGAAAAGGCCAATTGCATTCTGCAATTAATAGCCTAAAAGCGCTTGATATTTATGATAAGGTAACCATCATTGGCATCGCCAAACGACTAGAAGAAATTTATTTTGCAGAAGATCCCGTTCCGCTTTTATTAAATAAAAAATCAGAATCACTTAAGCTAATTCAACAATTGAGAAATGAAGCGCATCGCTTCGCTATTAATTTTCATAGAAACCAACGATCAAAGAATTTTACACAAACCGAACTAACGCTTATCCCAGGCATTGGCGATAAAACTGCGGAAAAAGTATTACGTCATTTTCAATCAGTACAAAAAGTCAAAGAGGCATTGCCTAGTGACTTAATCGAAGTAGCAGGTAAATCTGCAGCAATGAAAATTATTCAATATTTTAAAGATCAAAAAGATCAATAAGCATTGACGATCTTTTCCATTCGTTTTTTATTGACGCCTAAATCAGAATATCCTTTTCTAGAAGCAGAACGAAAATGTACTTTTTGATTTTGATGATCAAAAAAGAATTCGACATCATCTGCAAATTTCATCAATTTTGAAGTGGCTACATAATGAAGGTAATAGGTCGCTTCACTCTTTAATTCCATTCGAGCGGTAGCACCCATAATTTTCATGATTTGTTGTTTGGTACTTGCTAAGTCCCCTTTAAAATCTAAAGCATCCATTTGATGATCCGCATCAGTAGCTTGTGTACTTACGCAGTTTGGTGAAGAAGGACAATCTTTAAGTTTTTGATTTGTAACTCCAAGATCTTTAGGCATTTCGCCTGGGCCTGCTTGGAAAAATACCCAAGCTCCAATAAGTAAGACTAAAACAAGTGCAATCTTTTTCATAATTTTAATTTTAAACGTCAATGCCCATTTTTCGCATTAAAATAGTAGCATTTAAACTTTGACTAATTCCTTTCTTTACTTTATAATCAAACTGAAGATCTTCTCCTATAACATCTACTTCGAAACAAAGGTTTTCGATATCTGAAGGATATTGGGTTTCTAAATTTCCTAGCATCAAATCGTGGGTAGCTACAAGCCCTGTTCCTTTATCTCTAATGAGTTGTAATAATAAGGCTTTCGATCCTTTATGCCGATCAGTAGAATTGGTCCCTTTTAATATTTCATCTAATAAAAAGAAAATAGGCTTACCTGATTCTACCGCTTCTATAATAAATTTTAATCGCTTTAGTTCAGCAAAAAATGACGAAGTGCTTTCATGTAATGCATCTTGTGTACGCATACTGGTATACACATGAAATGGAGGAAATTGTAACGATCTTGCACAAACGGGCATCCCTGTCATTCCCATAACAATACTCAAACCCACGCTTCGAAGAAAGGTACTCTTACCTGCCATGTTAGAACCTGTAATCAATTTGATATATCCATTGCCTGGAATGAAAAGATCATTGTCTACACGTTGCTTTTGATCAAGCAATGGATGTCCAATCGCCTGACCATTAAATGCATTTTCAGCGCGTTCAATCGTAGGGAAAACCCAAGTCGGATGATTGAACCGTAACGTACCTAAAGAAATTAACGCATCCATTTTTGCTAAAGAATCAAACCAAAGTAAGAGTTGATCTTTATGCAGACTTTTCCATTTTTCAAGTCGGTGTGTATAATGGAAAGACCACATTCCAAAAATTTCTAAAAGGAAAGAAAATGCATTATAACGCACATTCAGTTGAGCAATAATTTTGGAAAGTTTTTTTAATTGCAGAGAAGCCGTTCCGCCCTCAATGAAAAAAGGCTTCTTGATTGATTTTAATAAATCAGAGGAAAAATCTTGCTGCTCTACTTGACCAATAAGCTGGGCATAATGACCCAATATTTTTTCCGCTTTTGCGGTACGTTCATGCTGCTCTCCAATGGGTTTTAATCGTTTTCTATAAAAATATAAAGGTACAAGAAGACCCATGATCTTAAAAGAAAAAGGTACCCAAACGGTCGGTAAAGCAAATAATATGATCATAGAAATGGGCACCCAATACATCGCTGCGATCAAGCCTTTATTGCCTAAAATAATATAAGGATCAGTCAACCATAATTTTAACTTAGCAAGATCCTCTGGCGCATCGGTGGTCTCTTTTCCAATGGCTTGAAAATAATGAGACCAATCTCTTAACTCAGTCAATTCTGCAATGGCTTCCTGACGCGCATGGATTGTTTCTATTTGTTCAGGGCTTTCAAAAATATGTGCCAATCGTTGGTCACCAATAGAAGTCACTGTTCGGTTGGTAAATTGGAATAGCGAATGTAAACCAAAGATATCTAAGTCTACAGCATAAGGATGTTCAGGGTTGATATAATTTTCTCCCGATTTAAAATGGCTCCAATCTCCAGATAATGCGGTCAATTCGTCTTCGTTAATTTGAGCTAAATCGGCTTGGAATTTTTCTTTTTTTAGGAGTTGTTGATGCCAAAAGACAAAACGTGCAAATGCAGCGAGAAATAAAATTGTGGCGATACCACCCATTAACCAGGAAACACTAAAACATCCAACAACAACTAAAGCGCCAAGGATAAATGAAATGAGGCGTACTAAAGTATATCGTTCATAAGTTTTGCGAAAAATCGCAGCTTGATCCGAAAACTGTTTTTGTCGTTTATTGTAAAAGGGAATCAGTTCCATAGGGTAAAGCTAAGTAATTGTTATAAAAAAATGTACTTTATTTTTGCGAACTACTTATTAAGGATTAGATAATTTTTTTACCTTCAATTATTAAAGTGACCAACTTGAATATCAACCCACAAATAAGAAAAATCATTTTTGGACTTAAGGTTCGACAATTGCGCCTTGAAAAAGGCTATTCCTTTGCTGATTTAAATAAAGCATCGGGGCTTTCTATTTCTTATCTAAACGAAATTGAAAAAGGAAAGAAAAAACCTAAAGATGATAAGGTAGCGGATTTAGCCCAAGCATTAGACACGCAGCCTGCCTATTTAAATTCGATGGAGCTTTCTGCAAAATTACAACCTGTTGCTAATCTGTTGCAATCGGCATTTTTAAATGATTTGCCACTAGATATCTTTGGTTTAGCACCTAGCAAATTGATTGAAGTAGTCGCTGATAAACCAGCAAAAGTGGGTGCTTTTATTTCTACTATTGTTCAGATTGCTCGAAAATATGAACTTAAAGAAGAAAAGTTTTATTATGCTTTACTTCGTTCGTATCAAGAGTTGCATCAAAATTATTTTGAGAAAATAGAAACCATCGTAGCGGAGTTTGTCAAAGCAGAAAAATTGCCTAAAGGACCAGTAACCTTAGCAGGAATGACTAAGATTTTGGAAAAGAAATTTAAGTATCGTATAGATCGAAATGGTTTGGATGCTTATCCAAGGTTGCAAAATATACGTTCGGTATATTTACCCAAGAAAAAAAGATTAATGATTAACCGATCTTTAACCGAGACACAAGAAGCTTTTTTGCTTGGAAAAGAATTGGCCTATAATACATTGGGTTTAAAAGATCGGTCATTTACCTCTAAACTAATCAAAGTAAATTCCTTTGATCAAGTATTAAATAATTTTAGAGCTTCCTATTTTTCAGGCGCTTTAATAATGAACCAAGAAAGCCTATGCGCTGATTTGAATGGATTTTTTAATAATACAAAATGGAATCCAGAAGCATTTTTAGGCATTATGCAAAAATATAAAGCGAGCCCAGAAATGTTTTTGCATCGATTAACCAATTTGATGCCTCGGTTTTTCGGAATTGAACAATTATTTTTTCTTCGCTTTAATAATCAATTTGATAATGATCGCTATCAACTGACCAAAGAGTTACATTTAAAAAGAAGTCATCAACCGTATGGTAATGATATTCGAGAACATTATTGTAGACGATGGATCACCATCTGGTTGATTAAATCACTTCGTAAAAAGCAAGAGACCGAAGGCGAAATGGTCGATCCTATTGTAGGAATTCAAAAATCTAATTTTTATGGGACCAATGATCAATACCTATGTTTTACCATAGCAAGACCAGGTCATCCAGATCCAGAATCAAATATTAGTTTAACCATTGGGATGTTAATCAATGATCAACTGCGTACACAGATTAAATTTTTAGATGATCCTGCGATTCCTGTGAAAGAGGTGAATCAAACTTGTGAACGCTGTGCTATTCCTGATTGTACAGATCGGGTAGCCGCACCAAAAGTGATTGATCGAAAAGAAAAAGAAGGAAAAATCCGAGAAGATTTAAATAAATTATTTAGGTAAAATAGCCAAGAATTCTTTTTGAATACTGTGGGTCTTATCTTTATTGTACCACTTTTGAACTTCGGTCTTTGCCTTTTTGAAAATTTCTTTTTTTTCAGCTTCATCATCTGTAGCCATTACCTTTTCTTTTGTTTCCATAACAAAGTGTTGTACTTCATTTGGTCTTGGACCCCAAGAAGATTTAACTTCTAAAGTATCGGTTGCTAAGACGGCAATTTTTGGAATACTCCTTCCTCCATTCGTTAAGAACTGGTCCATTACTTCTAAGTGTTCATCTCTAAGGATTAATTTTAATTGGACCAATGGATTTAATGCTTGCATTTTGTCCAAGACAGGAATGATTTGAGCGGCATCTCCACACCAAGCCTCTGTTAAAACTAGCCAAGTTTGGGCTTGATCAATATTTTCAATGGCTGTTTTAATTTCGGGAAGTATTTCCGTTTTTTTTGATAACCTGTGCATTCTTTGCACATTTAACTTGGTATAATTTACCATAGATTCACTATGATTGTCACCTGTCGTTTTTCCTTCGGCTAACAATTTTTCTGAAAGCGTATAATAGGCTTCGTAAGACATGGCCTTTTCAATTAAATTGGAGTTGATCACTTTATCGCTCATCTTGATTTTTAATTTTAGATATAATATGGAAAGTAGCTTTCATTAAAAAAGCACTATGTTAGAACATCACTAAACCGAATTTTGTTGAGTGTTTTTAGTCAGGTAAATGACAGATAGCCACATTTGTGGAGGTAAAAGTTAATCTTGAAGTTTTTCACCAAAAGCTAAATCTCCAGCATCTCCTAGACCAGGGACGATATAAGATTTTGCCGTTAATTCATCATCTACGGCACCAGTCCAAATATGTACATTAGGCAAATTGCGTTGTACATGTTTAATCCCAGAAGAAGAGGCTATTGCGGTGGCGATATGAATTTCTTTAGGTGTACCATTTAGTAAAAGCTCTTTAATAGAAACGACAACAGATGCTCCAGTAGCTAGCATCGGATCGACTAAAATTAAGGTTCTTCCTTCAAGCGAAGGAGAAGAGACGTATTCTAAATTGATTTCAAAAGTCCCATCTTTATGATGTTTTCGATAAGCCGAAATGAATGCACTATCCGCTCGATCAAAAATATTTAAAAATCCTTGATGCATGGGTAAACCTGCTCTTAAGATAGTGGCAATTACGGGTTGTTCTGTTGGAAGTTGAACGTTTGCAATACCTAATGGTGTTTGCACTTCTTGCTCTTCATAGTTAAATGTTTCGCTAATTTTTAAGGACAAAAACTCCCCAATACGTTCTAGGTTTCTTCGGAAACGCATTCGATCTTCTTGTACTTGAACATTCCGGAGTTCTGCGACAAAGACATTGGCAATAGAAGGAGTCTTACTTAAATCATATAACATATGGATGCAAAGATATTAGGGTGATTATAATTATAGAAACGAAGTTAAATTGGCTTATCAAATGTATGAATTTTTTATGAGGTTTTTTAAAAATCAAATTGAATTTCATTGCTTTATTATGGGCGAGCCCATTTTAACCAAAATGGCAATTGATTTTGAGAAAGTTGGTAAAAGGGCTTTTCGGTAGCACCATAGCTTTTGTAAAATCTAGCAATACTTGGAATGGACGAACCTTCAAAATCTAAGGTTAAAGGTTTTCCAGCATTGATTTGGATGACCAGATCTAAGATCAAATGCATGGCACAAAGATCTCTACCTTCAGCCGTAGAGCTTGGTAATAAATTGATGATTTTCTTATGGCTAGTAATGAAAAAAGCGGCGGCAATTAAATCTCCTTTTTCGTTAAGCGCTCCACTGATGAATCCAAGTCCTTTGTATAGACATTGATAAATAATCCGATGTGCCGCATGTAGATAAGCTTCGTCAAAGGATTTAATTTTTACGGCTTGATTTTGTTTGTACATTTCTACTAAGCGCTCTGGTTTTACATTTCCTGTGAGACTAATTCCTTTTTTCGCGGCTTTGTTTAAACTTCGTTTTAAGTTTTTTGAATATCCAGTACGGATGGTTTCATAATCAGGTCTTAAAGATAATTCTAAATTGGTTCGAGGACTTTGGATAAAATTGACCTCTTTGGGTAATTTATTTTGTCCATTCACTTGAATATTGATGTATTTAAATTTTTTGGGAATGGCATTTAAAAAAGCTCGAATTCGAGCAGGAGAGAGAATGCGTATAGAAAATAGACCGAGTTGTTGACAAAAAATGGGTTGATAGAGTTGATGAATACCAAATAGTTTTTTATTCCAAACTAAAGGAAAAACGGATTCATAATCGCCCTCAATTAGGCCATCCCATTCGTGGCAAACATTATCTAGGTACCAAGTATATCCATAGACATGGCCGTTGTTTGCGTAATGTACACAACTGTTCCATTTTAATTCATCAATATCTTTGCGAGAAATAAATTGTATTTCCATAGGAAGCACAAAGATACTTAATCCTAAATGATCTATTTAGGATTTTGCATAATCATTGAATGATCTTTTTATAAAAAATGAAATATTCTGATTTGATCAACTTTCACTTCATCTGCTTTGGG
>JAHDCJ010000039.1:28873-31964 GCA_020629935.1 Saprospiraceae bacterium
TTTATAAAAAATGAAATATTCTGATTTGATCAACTTTCACTTCATCTGCTTTGGGCATTTTGTGAAAAGCTTCCAAGATGTGATTCTTTTGTGTAAGTCAAAGGGAAACGATTATTTAAGTTCCGTAGAAGCGATATCGTCATCTGTAGCCTGCAAAAGAATTTGATGATAAAAAGTCCGCCAATGATCCCATTTAGATTCAGGCTCAAAAGAATTATTATGCCAATTAGTCATCAACGTACCATTGACCTTTTTAATTACGTCAATCATGGGAGAAACAATATCGAATGCTTCATCAGGCGTACATTTTAAATAATCCACAAAAGTTACATCCATGATTTGGAAGGGATGAATAGTTAACGACGTGCTACATTCTTCTTTCAGGTTATACCATAAATAAGGGCGGGCAATGCTTGCTCTAAACCCCGGTTTTTCGGGATAAGCCATAGAAAATTCTTTTTTAATACCATTATCAATGAGCACTTGAAAAGAAGAAGGTAAATTAAATCTTAGATAATGTTGTCGACTATTTTCAATAGGTTGTTGAATAATTTTGCTTAGAGAATGAATCTCTTTTTCTACCTTCATTTTATTTTGAAAAGAAGCATAAGAAGGATGAATACCAATAGAATATTTGTGACTTATTTTTTTAATAAGTTGTTGGAATTCTTGCTTTTTTATGGGATTGTTCTTGTCAAATTTTCCATAGGGACCAATAAGGAAAAAATAGATGGGTTTTACATTTGGACCATGAAATTTAGTCATGACATCAAAATTGTCATATGGATCTTTTTTGATTCCACAAATTACTTGTATTCTATGTTTTAAGGACTTTAATTCTCCTTTTAGAATAGATTTTCCAATGGCGCCAATTTGTCTAAAAATGCCTTTATGCTTAAATGCCCAGGCATAATCTACATCGTAACTTGGTTTAAAAGTAAACGAAGAGGTTTTAATTATTAAATGGGGAAAATTATTTTCGAGTATTTGTTTTAACTGGTAAACCCATAAGTCGACCAGTGGCAGATGTAAGAAATTTTGCTGATAAGCAAGGCTTGCAGAAGCAGGAAATCGGCCATGCATGTCTTCTTTGAAAGGTAGGTACTCTTCATATCGAGTACTTAAATAAAAGATACAAGCAAAAGGATCAAATGACCAAGTAGTTTGTGGTGATTGGTGATGGAAGAAACTTGGAAGTCCTTGAAAATCAGCGACTTCAATTTTTTGATTTCGTATGTTTTTTTCATTTAATAGACCATGCGGTTTAAACCAAATAGTGCAGGAATGGCTTTGATTGGCATAAGCCATTTTGGGTCCTTTATATTTTTCAAAAGCAATAAGATCTTCAGAAAGAAGATAATCAACCTGAAGGATGTTTTTAAAAATTAAATTGAAGGTATATTGAACCCTTTTTGAAACATTTGGCGTATAAATCCATAGCATAAAGAAACCGCTTAAAATAATTGTCACTAATTTAACACCAAATTTATAGACTTTTATCAGAAATAGGGTTATTTTTGATATTATTAGCCCATTAAATGAACGTATTAAAATTTTCAATCAATCATAAGCTATAAACCAGTAAGATGGAAAGCAAACAGAAAAAAAATGGAGCAATTGATCTCCCAGTAACCAATGATATTCAGACGATCCGTGATATACTCATGGGAGATAAAATGGCTGAATATCGAAAATCGTTCAATTCGATTGAAAAACAAATGTCTAAATTAGAATCAAAAGTGGGTTCAGATTTAGATGGATTGGAACAAAGAATCAATGATCGGTTTAAGGAACTTGAAAAACACATGAACCAACAAGTTGAAAAATTAGAGAAATTACTAATGAAAAATGTAAATTCTTTAAATAAACGAATTGATGAAGTAAGTGAGCAAGATCGTGAAGATTTAGGCGCATTACTTTCTGTAATGAGTCAAAAACTTACTAAAAAATAAGTGGAAGCTTAGTATGTGATTCGGCTTTTTAAAGCTGTCACTTAAAACTTTTACGAAGAGCTAGTGCTATGAGTGAGCAATTTGCTGAAAAACCTTATAATGACGAAGATCAATTAGATGTACTTCGCGAAATCTTACTTCGCAGAGACAGGAAAGGTTTGAATGAATTGAAAGAAACCATAGAAGAAAAAGATCGACTTAAAGAAAAAGTTAATCCAATTATTGAAGATCAAATCCAATTTATTAAATCCAATTTTCCAGAAGTTTTTGGTAAAGAAGTCGATATGGCTATTGAACGAAAACTTACGAATTCACCCGATTTAATATTATCTATTTTATCTCCTGTCTTAGGCCGTTTAATTCGTAAAGGAATTACCCAACAGTTTCAACAATTACGAGAGAGTATTGATAATCAGGTAAGAAGTACCTTTTCAAAAGAAGGAATATTAGGAAGAATTAAAGCCAAGTTTTTTGGAGTTAAAGATGGAGATATTATCATAAGTCAAGCCTCTGAATTTGGAGCAGAAATTAAAGAAGTCTATGTGCTACAAAGACATTCGGGTTTATTAATGGGGAGCTTTTCTACAGGAAGTGGAATGGACCGAGATATGATTGGAGGTATGCTAACAGCTATTAAATCTTTTGTAGAAGATGCGATTAAAGCAGAGGAAGATGATGTCGTTGGAGATGAACTAGAAATGATTCAATATGGAGTATATAAGATATATATCCAGAATTTTTTTAACTATTATATCGCAGTAGTTATGGTAGGAAGTATTACTACTGCAGATAAAGATTTATTATCCGTACGATTAAATGAATTTGCAGAAAATAAGATAAAAGTAGTCCCGGATATAATTAATGGAGAATATGTAAATGGTTTATCAACTTCATTAGAAAACCATTTTAAACAGAATAAACATGATAAGTAAAAAAGTAATTCTTACTGGAAGTTTTGGTGTAGGGAAAACCTCCCTATTTAACCAGTTCGTATACAGTAGGTTTAGTGATAAGTATTTAACAACAATAGGGGTTAAAGTCAATAAGAAGATTATTAATGTAAAAGGAGAAGACCTTTCTATTTTACTTTGGGACATCGCAGGAGAAGTTTCTCAAGATAAGGTGCCCGTCTCCTATTT
>JAHDCJ010000039.1:32064-35765 GCA_020629935.1 Saprospiraceae bacterium
TGAGTCACTACTCACAGTTCCTCATCCTAAATGAAGAAGGGGTGATACTAGAAAGTTGTGATTCTATCTTTTCAACCGATTCCTTGAAAAGTGAATCGGCCTTGAAATGGTCTATTCTTTTGGAAAGTATTTTTCCTGACCTTATGAAAATGGAAAATAATAATAAAGAACTTTATTTCTCTAGAATTCAAAGCCCCAGTGATCTCCTTTCAGGTATTTATGATTATTCTTTTTCTATAGTTGATTTTAATGGAAAAAGACGTCTACTTTGGATCATTATCGATAATACCAATTTCTATAAAGACTTAACTCGTTTTCAACAAAGTAAAAATGAAGCTGTAATTCTTAAACAAGCTATTAATCATTTGACTAACTCAAACAAAGAAAATATCAAGGACTTTAAAAAACGGTTCTTGTATACTAAAAATGCCTTCAATAAAACACCTGAAACAGCTTTAAATGGATTAATTGCTCTGTATTCTGCTATCACTAAAAAGAAAACATCAAAAGCCTATGCTCATAGTGTCAAAACGTCTGAATCTCATGTCAAATTCTTAATCGAAGAATTAGTTAATATAAAAGATAAACAAGATCAAAATTTTGTGTTAGGTTCTGAAAAATTTAATATCTCAGATTTAGTTCATCAACTAAAAAAACAATATGAAAAATCTGAAAATACAGCAGAACTTCGATTCGAAATAGATCAAGGAATACCTAATGAACTAATGGGAGATCCCGAACGACTTACCCAAATTTTATCCGAACTATTAACACAAACTAGAGAAACACGAAGCGACTTTATCGAACTATCTTTAGACCAAGTGCCGATAAAAAAGACAAATCAAACAGCTGTAAAATTTAGCTTAACAGCGAAGAAGAAATTGTTTAGTAATGCTTCTTTTGAGAAAACCACATTCTCCAAATCTTTAATGTCAGGATTGGAATTTACCATATTTGAAAAAATTATTGAATTATTAAATGGTGAGTTTGATTTAGAACGCTTTCGAAATCATAATAATCAAATGGTATTTTGGCTGCCTTTTAGATTGCCAACCTCTTAAACTCAACAAATTGCTAATGTCGAGGTATCATGAGCTTATAGAACTGCTATTAATTTAAATTAAATCAAAACTAAAGTTGGGTAAATGACTACAATTGTATACCTTCGATTGTATAGATTTCTATCATATGATATGACTAAAATAAATTTAACATCATAGGGTAAAATCAAAAACCCAATTTTATGGAAATGAAAACCACTGCGGCAATAACAGGGATCTGTGGATGGGTACCTCCTGATATCCTTACAAATAAAGACCTAGAGAAAATGGTAGATACCAGTGAAGAATGGATTCGTACACGTACAGGTATCAAAGAACGAAGAATATTAAAAGGAGAAGGCCAAGGTACTTCAGTGATTGGAGTCCATGCAGTCAAAGGGATTTTAGAGAAAAACAAAATCGATCCTTCAGAAATCGATTTACTTATTTGTGCTACCATTACTGGAGATATGACTTTCCCTGATACCGCAAACCTGATTTGTAATGAAGTCGGTATTAAAAATGCCTTCGCATTTGATATCAATGCAGCATGCTCTGGTTTTTTATATGCACTTAATGTAGGCGCAAAATTTGTAGAATCAGGCACGCACAAAAAAGTGATTGTCGTGGGGGCAGATAAAATGTCTTCAATAATTGATTATACCGATCGTACCACCTGTATCATTTTTGGAGATGGAGGAGGAGCAGTGCTACTTGAGCCTAAAACAGATGGAACAGGTATCATTGATGCGAATCTAAAAAGTGATGGCGCAGGATGGAAACACCTGCACATGAAGGCTGGCGGATCAAGAAAACCACCTTCAATTGAAACGGTACAAAATCGAGAGCATTTTGTCTACCAAGAAGGAAAATATGTCTTTAAGGCGGCCGTAAAAGGTATGTCAAGTGTAATCCATGAACTCCTTCAGAAACAACAACTGACCATTGAGGATATCAATTGGCTAATTCCACACCAAGCCAATATGAGAATTATTGAATCAGTAAGTAATTTACTCGATTTTCCTATGGAAAAAGTAATGATCAATATCCATAAATATGGAAACACCACCGCAGGAACAATTCCGCTTTGCCTTTGGGAACTAGCTCCAGATTTGAATAAAGGCGATAAATTAATACTTACTGCTTTTGGAGGAGGCTTTACTTGGGGAGCAATCTACCTCATTTGGGCCATCGATTCCTAGTTCTTCGTGGGAAATCCTCCTTTTGTAAGGATGATCTTAGGATATTTTAATATCTTTGATTGAATTTTAACAAAAAATGTCCATTTTCAATTAAATTAGCGAAAGTGAACAATTATAAAATAAAAAATTAACAAATGGCTTCTACTTCCGATATTCGTAATGGATTTTGCATGGAATTTAACAACGACATTTACTCTGTAGTTGAATTCCTCCATGTAAAACCAGGAAAAGGAAATGCTTTTGTTCGTACTAAATTGAAAAGCCTAACTTCTGGAAAAGTAATTGATTATACTTTTCCTGCAGGCCATAAAATTATTGATGTACGAGTAGAAAGAAGAAAATTTCAATATCTTTATAAAGATGAAATGGGATTCCATTTTATGGATAATGAAACCTACGAACAAACTTCTTTGGAAGATGGATTAATTGAAAATGCAGACTTACTCAAAGAAGGCGCAAATGTAGATGTTCTTTTTCACGCAGCTAAAGAAATTCCGCTATCTTGTGACCTGCCTCAATCTGTGCAACTTTTAGTAACTTATACAGAACCTGGGGTTAAAGGAGATACGGCAACAAATGTAACAAAACCAGCGACAGTAGAAACAGGTGCCATCATCAAAGTACCTATTTTTATCAACGAAGGAGATCTTTTGCGTATTGATACCAAAACGAGAGCTTATTTGGAACGTGTAAAAAAATAAACCCAACTATGGATTTTAAACAAATTCAGGAGCTTATCAAGCTCATTACTAAATCAAACCTGACTGAATTTAAAGTAGAGGATGGTGATTTTAAATTATCTATCCGTACAGAAAAATTTGCTGGTGCACGTAAAAATGTTGCTCAGGCAAGTGCTCCGCAAATTTTGCCTGTTCAAACACCAATTCAGTCTATCCCGCAAACTTTTGTACAGCAAGCTGCTCCAGTGGCCCCAGAACCCGCTCCAGCGCCTAAAAAAGAAAAGGAAGAAGAAGTCGATGATGAAGCCAATTACATTTATGTGAAATCACCGATAGTTGGTACCTTCTATCGCTCGCCTTCTCCAGATAAAGACGCTTTTGTAAAAGTCGGTGATTCTATTACGCCTAAAACGGTAGTTTGTATCGTCGAAGCTATGAAGCTTTTTAATGAAATTGAATCAGAAGTTACTGGGAAAATAGTAAAAGTGCTGGTTGATGATGCCTCGCCTGTCGAGTACGATCAAGCCCTTTTCTTAGTTGATCCCAAAGGCTAGTTTATTTCCTCCTTGGTAAATAAAACCCACTATGTTTAAAAAGATTTTAATCGCCAATCGCGGTGAAATTGCTCTTCGGATTATCCGAACTTGTAAAGAAATGGGCATTAAAACCGTCGCTATTTATTCTACAGCGGACAAAGAAAGTCTGCATGTACGCTTTGCTGATGAAGCCGTCTGTATCGGACCTCCATCTTCCGCAGAGTCTTACCTAAATATTCCTCG
>JAHDCJ010000039.1:35865-41512 GCA_020629935.1 Saprospiraceae bacterium
AAAGGTATTGGTTATCCAGTAATCTTGAAAGCTACCGCTGGTGGCGGTGGACGAGGTATGCGGATCGTTTGGAAAGAAGAAGATATAGAAGAAAATTGGAATTCTGCCCGACAAGAAGCAGGAGCTGCTTTTGGAAACGCAGGAATCTATATCGAAAAATACGTGGAAGAACCTCGCCATATTGAAATCCAAATTGTGGGTGATCAATTTGGAAACGTTTGCCACCTTTCAGAAAGAGATTGCTCTATTCAACGAAGACACCAAAAACTGGTCGAAGAAGCTCCTTCGCCTTTCTTGACCAAAGCCCTAAGAAAAAAAATGGGAGATGCAGCGATTAAAGCGGGCAAGTCAATCAAATATGAAGGCGTAGGTACCGTAGAATTTTTAGTCGATAAAAACAAAAAATTCTATTTCATGGAAATGAATACTAGGATACAAGTAGAACATACCGTAACCGAAGAAGTCATTGATCATGATCTAATCAAAGAACAAATTAAAGTTGCGGCAGGAATTAAAATATCAGGTAAAAATTATTTGCCAACAATGCATGCCATCGAATGCCGAATTAATGCGGA
This sequence comes from Saprospiraceae bacterium, assembly GCA_020629935.1. Lineage (GTDB taxonomy): Bacteria > Bacteroidota > Bacteroidia > Chitinophagales > Saprospiraceae > JAHDCJ01. The sequence goes on from JAHDCJ010000039.1 coordinate 36,441, forward strand.
AGATCCGTTTAATGGCTTTCGACCAAGCCCTGGTACCATTATCTCATTTCATAGTTCTAAAGGACATGGTGTACGAGTAGATACCCATGTTTATGCCGGTTATACGATTCCACCATATTATGATTCAATGATTGCCAAATTGATTTGTAAAGCGCAAACTAGAGAAGAATGTATTCTGAAAATGCAACGCGCTTTAGATGAATTTATCGTGGAAGGAGTGAAAACAACCGTTCCGTTTCATCAAAAATTAATGAGACATCCCGATTTTCGTAGTGGAAATTTCAATACCAAATTTATTGAGACCTTTGATATTGAAGAAGATTACGACTAAATAACAATAGAATTATTGAGGGATAGATTGGTAAATAGCTATAAATAAAATGGCTGTTTTCATATCAGGCGAAAAGTCGGAATAATCTTCTATTGCCCAATCTCGAAAATCGTTTTCCCAAAGCATATAGATCTCAAAACTGCCTTTGCGGTGTTTACGAATTTTCCATTCGTTTCGATTGTCTCCCCAAACACTTTCTAAAACTACGGTTTCTTGATTATCAGTAATTCGCCATTCAGTAAAGTCACCCCGCCACATGGTTTTGGCAGTAATAATTGCTCCTTTATGACTACGTATTTCCCAATGACTCGGATCATCCCGCCATTTTTGACGGATAGTACCAAAATCGCCATTGGGTAAGGTATAATCCCATTCAGAAAAATTGCCTCGCCATTTGGTGGTAAATGAAGCTTTACCCTCATCACAAAGAATTTCCCACTCCGAAGGATTATCATCCCAAACCATACTAGCCTCCTTGAACTGTTGTCCGAAGGAGGCTAGACTGATTAAACCTAAAAATAGGCTTATAATTATTTTTTTAGAAAGGAAGATCATCATACGATTCACTACTTGGCTCATCACTGGCCGCAGGAAAATCATCGCTAGAAACCGAAGTCTCTGCTACTTTCTGCTCACCTACTTTCTCAATTTTCCAAGCATTCAAATTGGTGAAATAAATAATCTCACCAGAAGGATTGGTGTATTCATTCCCTTTAATATTAAAAGAAACTTTTAATTGAGTACCTTCTTCAAAAGGCTCTACTGCTGAACATCGATCTTGCGTAAGTTGCAACTTAATATATTGCTGATAACCACCATCGTCTGTTGATAATACAAATTCACGTTTCTTAAATCGATCATTAACCTCTTTGGTGTCATACTTCTTGTGAAGCTTACCTTCAATTTCAAAACTCATTTACTAATTATTTTACTGGTTTTTTAAATGGATATACCTAACTACAAATATACGAAATTTAGTGTAAAAATGCTAATTTTTTAACAAAAAAATAAGCAAATAAGTGGCATTTTTGTCACTTATTTGTTACGTCATCGATCGATTGTTTTAACTTTAAGCTTGTATTCAAGATAAAAAAAACGGATCAGAATTTTTCTGATCCGTTAAGATTACCCGTTAGAATGTAATTATGTTATAACCCTTTTAACTAACCTTCTGGTAACGGGACTTTAATTGGTATAATAAGCCCAAAAATTATACCAAACTTACATTCTATAAACGATAGTTTTACCAAATTGTTGTGCTTCAATTTATTTTTTTCGAAATAATATTGTTTTTAATGCTTTCCATTAATTTTTTGGAACTTTTAACCCCTTCGCCTGTTGTTTATAATGACTTCAAAATGAAGTACTTATTTTGGCAAGTATTCCAATAAAACCCAAATTTTGTTCGCTTTTTTTGGTATATTTGCAGTCTGTTTAGTGTTTAAAATATGTTTTGCACTAAATATTGAAATTTTCCTTTGAGTTTTATAAAACATATAAAAATGATCAATCTTATTCTTTTTGGCCCTCCTGGTTCTGGTAAAGGAACACAAGCCGTAAAATTAGTAGAAAAATATAATCTAGTACATATCTCCACTGGAGACCTCTTCCGTAGTCAAATCGCAGAAAAAACGGATATGGGCATGAAAGCCAAAGCTTTTATGGATAAAGGCGAATTGGTCCCTGATGAAGTAACCATCGGAATGCTAAAAAATAAAATGCTTGCACATCCCGAAGCTGAAGGCTTTATCTTTGATGGCTTTCCACGAACAATCCCGCAAGCGGAAGCGCTAGATATTATGTTGGCAGATAGCAAAGAAGAAATTGCCGCTGTGCTTGAACTCGAAGTGTCGGAAGAAGAAATCGTTGAGCGTTTATTAAACCGTGCTAAAACTTCTGGACGAAGCGATGACGCTAATGAAGATATCATTAGAAACCGATTTCAAGTATACCTTGAAAAAACAGCACCCGTGGCTAAACATTATGCTAAAGTGGATAAAGCGCATAAAGTAAATGGCCTAGGTTCTATTGACGATATTTTTGAAAGATTAGTAGGATCTATTGATACCGTTCTAGCCTGCTAAATAAACTTAATTTTATTCAATGTCATTCTAGCATGCACTAGAATGACATTTTTATTTTAACCCCCGAATCCTTCTATCATGCCAGAGCAAAATTTTGTGGACTACGTAAAAATCTGTTGCCGAACAGGTGCCGGTGGAGCAGGTTCTGCACACTTCTTTCGGGATCGACTCAACTCTAAAGGAGGACCCGATGGCGGTGATGGAGGTCGTGGTGGTCATATCATCGTAAGAGGAAATACACAACTTTGGACGTTGCTCCATCTTAAATATAAAAAACATGTCATCGCTGGTCCAGGAGGGGTTGGAACAGGCGGTCATAAACATGGCAAAAACGGAGAGGATATTATCTTAGAAGTTCCATTAGGCACCACGGCTAAAGATGCGGAAACAGGAGAAATCCTCTTTGAAATTACCGAAGACGGACAATCTGAAATTATTGTCGAAGGCGGAAGAGGCGGAAGAGGAAATGCACATTTCAAAACCTCTACCAACCAATCTCCACGTTATGCCCAACCCGGAGAATTAGGCAAAGAAGAATGGAAAATACTTGAGCTTAAAGTCCTCGCCGATGTCGGTTTAGTCGGTTTTCCCAATGCAGGGAAATCTACGCTACTATCTGTCATGAGCGCAGCAAAACCGAAAATTGCCAACTATCCATTTACCACCCTTGTCCCGAATTTAGGAATCGTAAAATACCGAGAGTATAAATCTTTCGTCATTGCAGACATCCCAGGAATTATTGAAGGTGCGCATGAAGGAAAAGGTTTGGGACATCGATTCTTAAAACATATCGAACGGAATGCGACTTTATTATTTATGGTGCCCGCAGATGCCGATAACATCCAAAAGGAATACCAAATCTTATTGGACGAATTAGAAAAGTTTAATAAAGAACTGATTCACAAACCACGTATTTTAGTCATTTCTAAAAGTGATCTTATTGATGAAGAACTTAAAGAAATGCTCAAAGAAGAAATACCCAATGATGTCCCAGTGATTTACATTTCTTCCGTTACTCAAACCAATTTAGTCGAGTTGAAAGATTTGATTTGGCAAACAATTAATCAAGAGGTTTAACGTTTTCATAATAGAATTTTCCCTTTTTTTTTAGCAAATTAGCATGGATTAATTCAAACCAAAACCAAAGACCATGAAACTATATTTGCTACTCGCCATTTTATTATGTCCCATCGTGTTTTTTGCACAAAATCAACAAACCTACAGTCAAAAAATCGAAACGGAATCTCAAGAAACTATTTTAATTACGATAGACAAAAACGACATCGACTTACGTTATTGGAAAGGAGAATACATTCTAGTAGATAGCCTACTTACGTTCAATGAGGAGTTTGCTCCTTTAGTAGAAGAAATGCTTGAAATGGGAGCTTTTAATTTAAACACGACGGTAGATGAGGAAGAAGGTTTAGTGCTTAAAGCAATGATGAAAAATGAAGAGCTTGCTTATCAACCCAAAGAACCAAAGAATAAAATTTCCTACACGGTTTATTTGCCCAAATCTATTGAAAAAGTCTTTTGGAAATCTCCGATCCCTGCAACGGAAAGGTAATCCGATCTTCCTCCTTTTCTCCTTCAAAAATATAAGCATTCTATCTCGTCAACGACTAAAGTAATTCCATAAAATGAATTACCTTCGGTACTCGAAATGAAACCAAAATGGAGAAACAATTAAACACATGGGGTTGGGGCATATTATTATTTTTAGCAGTCATGTGGGGCAGCTCTTTTATTTTAATCAAAAAAAGCCTGCTTACCTTTTCTCCTTATGAAGTAGGGGCCATTCGCATTAGTCTTTCCTTCTTGGCACTATTGCCTTTTGCCATCAAGGAATTTAAAAAAGTAAAGAAAAAAGATTGGATTTATATAATCATTGTAGGACTAGCTGGAACCGGTATTCCATCCTTTTTATTCCCTCTAGCGGAAACAGGAATTAGTAGTGCCGCCACAGGAATCTTAAATTCGTTGACCCCCCTTTTTGTCCTAATTTTTAGCGTAGTCATTTTCAAAAATGAGTGGGTTTGGACGAAAGGATTTGGAGTTCTTCTTGGTTTCGTGGGAGCCGCTATGCTTATTTTATTTGGCGAAGATCTTTCTAGCGGAGGAAATAATTGGTTTGCGTTTTATGCGATCTTAGCTTGTATCTTTTATGCCATGAGTGCCAATACCGTCAATCAATATTTACAAGAAGTACACACCTTAACCATCACCAGTGTATCCTTCTCAATCATTGGGCCACCCGCTATACTTTATCTTTTAATGTCAGATGTGAGTACTCACATTGCAGAAAATCCAAACGCAACTACGTCTTTAATTAGTGTATCTATTTTAGCTATTGGCGGCACGGTCATCGCTTCCTTACTCTTCTTTCGATTAGTCCAATTGAGTAACGCCGTCTTTGCCTCTATGGTTGCCTACCTCATCCCTATTGTCGCCTTAATCTTTGCTTTCTTCGATGGAGAATCCCTTTCCATTATCCATCTATTCGGTATGATCTTAATTTTGATTGGCGTATATCTTACAAGAAGACAATCCAAATAACCAAGCCATTTTTTAACAAATAAAAGAATGAATTTGGGGCTTGCCCTGCGGGCCGGTCCTTTCCAGGCGCGGCATTCGCCTTGGTGCTGCGCACGTCGCTC
>JAHDCJ010000040.1 GCA_020629935.1 Saprospiraceae bacterium
CCTCCTTTCGAATAAAAAATATACCCTAACAAACCAACTAAGATAAGTACAGAAAAGATAAACTGTGGTACCGTTAAATTATTTCCTCCTTGTAAATAAATATAAATATTGGCAAGGTCTTGAGTAAGCCATTGATACCATAAAAAACCAGTGGTACACCATTGTAAGACAATCCACATGGTACGTTTATTGTCAGCTACGGGCTTCTCTAAAAAACGTTTTTCAGTCAGTCGAGTAATGAGAACATAGACTAGGATGGCTACACCAAATGCTACCATATATCCCATTAAAGATTTTTGGATCATACCTCCCAACTTTTGACTAGTGTCAAAAACACTTCCAAACATAGACCCTAAATCATTGGGGATTTTATGTAAAGAAAAGAGGGTAAGAATCATAAAAGTAGTACTCACAGGTATACCAAAACGGGTGATAATCATTAATACGAGCGGAGGTAGAAGGTAATACCAGTGATAGACATCAGGCATGGTAAACTTATCTAACCGCCCATAATCAATATCCGAATTATACCAGCCATAAAATAAGGCAGCGGTAAGAATAGTAGCAGCAAATGCCCATAAAATATACCATTTTACCTGTTTCTCATTGGAAGTAAGAAATGTGCCTAATGTTTGAATTACATCATTACCAACAACAGAATAAGAAGCGAGAATAAAACCAAACCACATGACCAAAAGGGAAGCGTCCATTGAGTTTTTTATTGAAAAGTTTAAGGATATATTTTACAATAATGTAGTTTACATAAACTATATAGAACAAAGTTAAATTAAGCAATCAGATTATTGTAGAAGTGTAGGTTAAGTAATGGTTAAGTTTTTAATAATGAAATTGTGGGAAATAAAAAAAGCAAGTAGTAATTTGCTACTTGCTTAGGTTAGAGAGTCCTGTAAGTAGGACAATAAAAGTCTTTATTTTTTTTGTATAAATCTTCCTTGATATTCAATTTGACCTTTTAAATTGGTTAACGTTAGAAAATAAAGTCCTGTGTTTAAATGAGGTAAATCAATAGGTAAGATTTGACCATCAAAATAAATCTCTTTTTCTTCTACACACTTTCCTAATGAAGAGATAACCTTTAAAATGAAAGATTGTGAGGATGAAGGAGGGCTTACTTTAATCCAATATTTACCATTTCCAGGATTAGGAGCAATGTTCAATGTGTTTGGAGAGAAGGTAAGGTTGAAAACGGCATTGGCGGTTTCAGGTTTTACATAAACGGTATCTACATAAGATCCAGTATTAGGAAATTTTTCTAAAGCATCAGATTCAGGCCAAATAGTTACAATGTTTTTTTGTGAAACAATAAAACCATTACTGATTTCTGCATTAACAGAAAAGTCATAAGTTATAGACGTTCCATTTTCAAACGGAGGATCGTCTAACTCAACCAAATCGGTGAAATTGGGGGTGGAAGGAGGCGGGCCTGCTAGAGAAAGACCATAATTTAGTGTAAAGTCTTCAGTAAAGTCGATGCCACTTTGATTTAATATACTGCCTGTAATATCTAAATCTGTACCATATTCAATAGTGTCAGGTATTTGGAAATCAAAAACTAAGGCTGGATTTTGCGCTAGTAAAGGATTACTCCATAGAATTAGTATGGCAATAAAAAACCAAAGCTTCATTTGTATGTAGATTTTGTTTTTGCTAAAATAAGTTTTTTCTACCGCTAAATTATATTATTTTGCTGAATAATATTACATCTTTACCGTCATATAAATGAAATATCTTTTAACAAATATTATTAAATCCTTAAAAAAGGAAGAAGTTCGTCAATTTAAAACACATCATTCTAAGTATGCCCAGAAAGGCAATAAGAAAAGAACATTGATGCTTTTTGACCTTATTCGAAATGGTAAAATTGATGAATATGACGCTGAAATTGTTAATGTAGTAGAAGGAATAAAAAACAAAAACAACTATTACAGGGTTAAAAATAGATTGCTGAATGATTTAGTAAATAGTTTATTGTCTATACATTGTAATTCTAGTGAAGAATTCGAGCTATCTAATAAAGTAAGAATGGCTCAAATTTTAATGGATAAGTTGGCTTATGATGAAGCTGCGTTTTTTTTAGGAGAAGCGGAGAAGATGGCTAATAATGATGAGTTGACCAGTGTGTTGTTGATGATTTATACCAAGCAATTAAAATTGGCGAGTATTCAAATGACGGATCCTGAGCCTATTTTAGAAAAAAAAGAAAAGTTAATTGAAAAAATTCGGAATAATGATCGTCTTGATCATGTGCTCATCAAGCTATCTTATCGTTTATTACGATCAAATTTTTCAAGTAAAGAAAAAGGCGCAATAGAAATATTAGAAAGCGTATTAGAAGAAATGAAATTACAAGAAGGAGATCGCCTTTCTCCTAAAGCACAGCTAAGAATTCATAAATGCGCACGTAAAATTTTATTACAAAAAAGAGCCTTTAAAGAGTTAGCATCTTATTTAAGTAAAACGTATATCGAATTTCAAGAACAAGGTTTTTTCGAAAAGAAAAATCATGAAGAAAAAATCATTATTCTTGTTTGGTTAATCAATGCCTTAAGTCGGGTTGGAGAAGTAGATAAAGTTAGAGAATTTACTAAGGTTCTTGGTGAAGCAATAAATAGTTATGAAGGCCTTTATTATGATAAATATCTTTGGGTTTTTGTTCAATCTGAGATGCTTATGCATACCTTAGAAGGAAATCCTCAAAAAGCAATAATAGAACTTGAAAAGTTGATTGAAAATCAAAAGGCCAAAAATATCATCGACTTTTTTCATGTATATCTTAATTTAGCCATCTTAAATTTTTATATCGAAAACTTTGAAGCAAGTATTCTTTATGTGTCCAAAATTATTGTCTCTGAAGATTTTAGAGAGTTACCACAATCTTGGCAGTTAAACATTGAGATTGTTAATTTGATTTTGCGTTATGAAACAGGAGATCTTCAATATGCTGAAAACAGATATCAAGATATTCGTAGACGATTTAGAACGGAGTTTTATCAATCACAATATGAAGAACAACTCCAGTTTATTGAATTGATTCGAGATTTTATTTTGAAACCTGAAATGATTAAAAAGTCAAAAAATATTTCTAGAATTCAATTATTTATTGACAAATATCCAAACTTTGAAATTGGAGCAAATGAGTCCTTGAATTATCAAATTTGGTTACAGTCTAAGTTAAATAAAAGTTCTTATTTCGAAACCATGCAATTAAGCTATCAGCAATTGTCAACACACTAAAAAACCTTTCTAACTTTTAACGTTAAAAAGGTTTAATACTTACACTCAGATTTGGATATGCCTTTCGTGGTGTAATTTTGAGGTTACAGGGTATCCTATTTAGATTGATCTAATATAAAAGACTTCTTTATAATAAAATTGACTTTATTTGTTTTTTATTAAGGGAATAAAAGTATTTTTTTTGTAGAAAAGACTATTTTACAGCTTTTTATGCGTATTTTTATTAAGGAAATAAAAAGCTATGAAAGTGAAATCTCCTGCCGTTTTCGATCTTATTCAAACGATGACTAAAGCAGAAAAAATTTATTACAAAAGATCTTGTGCCTCCAATAAGGGTAAAATAACCGTGCAATTACAATTATTTGATGCGCTTTGCAAAATGCCTAATTTCTCTTTAAAACAACTTCAAAAAAAACTCAAAGATCCTTCATTCTTAAAACACAAAGCAGTCCATTTTGCGAATTTATATAAAGAATTACTTGCAAGCCTTAATGCCTTTCATCTAGATAAAATGGACAATATGCTCGTCCAACAAATGATTGGACAGATTCGAATACTCCTTAAAAAACGCTTGTTTAAGTTAGCAGAAAAGGAAATTAAACGAACTAAAAAGTTTTGTCAAGAACGAGAACTTTATATCTCGCTCTTTATCTTAGGAAGCCTAGAGTTTAATTTGTCTGCTATGCGAATGGATAAGGAGGAATATAATCAACGAAAAATAATTGTTCAAGAACGACTGAATCACTTGAAAGTCTTAGAAAAACAAAACCTTCTTTTTGGACTGAATAGTGAACTTGGGAGATTGAATAAAGAAAATAACTTGGATCTATTGATGGCGACCAATCCAACCTTAGTAGAATTTGAAAAGACACTTCAATTGATTGGTGATGTTAGCAATGATGGCTTAATTCTTCAGTTATCATATTATGGAACACTCATGCGTTTTGCAGTACTTAAAGGCCAAAATATTCAGGCTTGGAAATTTAATAGAGCACAAATTACTACCATCTTACAAATGCCTAAAACGATTCAGTTTAGTATGACTGGATTGAGCATTATTTTGTATAATTACTTTTATAGTTCCAACCAATTACTCCAACATGAAGAAATTACCAAGTACTTTTATTTATTAGAGGAGATTAAAGAAAAAGAAACAGAATTAATAGTTAAATGTGAAGGACTTCATTTTTTATTTAACCTCAATGTCCAATTGATTATTGGCGATTTTGAAGAAGTACTCAAGGTTCAACAGGATTTCGAAGTTCAAGAAAGTAGATGGATTAGCCAAAGCACCGCATTTTATAAAATCCAATTTTATGAAATGCTAATTGCCTCTCATTTTCTTATGGGAAATTATAATCAATGCCTTTCTTTTATTCAAAAAGCTTACGAAATTAAAGACCTCTTTTTAATTGAACAATATCATATCCCTATTCGAATGATAGAAATTGCTATCCATTTTGAAAAAGGAAATTTACGACTTTTAGAAAGCTTAATACTTGCAGTGTCGAGAATGATGGATAAGACCGATTTTGATGTAAAAAAATATCAAGCAGAAATTAATTTATTAAAAGGAATTCGCAAGTCCATAGATCATTATTATATTAATTTACCCAAAAATATGTATACTGAATTATACCAAATTTTTCAATTAGATTATGCCGAAAAGGCTATTCCCCCAACCCGTCATTTACTCTATTTGAAAAGTTGGTTAGAAGCCAAAATAGAAGATGTTGCTACTAAGGAGAAATGGAATCTTAATGTAAATAAACAACGAAAAAGAATCAATCAAGCGATTCGGAAAGAATGGAATGAAACAGAAGTTAATATCCTAAAAAAGCAATATTTTTTTGCATAAAACCCTAGTTTGTTTTGGGGTATTGTTTTGTAAAATAGGTAGTTGTGTAATTTGAATTTATTTAGGGTAAAAATAAAATGCACACTTCAAATGATTCAGTGAAAGACTAAAATCCTAAGGTTTTCAACATGTTTTCCGCATCTTGAACATTTGAAAAGGAACGAAAATTGAATTGATCCTTTTTATCTTTATCTACTAGAATTACTTTAGGAGAAGGCAATAGGCAATGTTTTATTCCTCCAAAACCAGACAATGCTTCTTGATAAGCACCTACATTGAAAATGCCTAAATACAAAGGCTCATCCAATTGATCAATATCGGGTAATATCAGCTGATGTTTTTGCTTAGGTTGATGATAAAAATCGGAATAATCACAGCTAATTCCTCCCAGATGAACAGCCTTAATTGGTTTATCCCAATGGTTTAATGGTAGGATAATAAATGCTTGTTCTGCCCCCCAATTATCTGGAATCGTACTTAAAAATCCATTATCAATAAAATACCAATCGGCCAATGAAGTATGTTTTTTTTGTCCAATGACTTCAAATAAAAAGCTTCCACTTTCTCCTACAGTAAACGTACCAAACTCGGTGTAAATATCAGGATGAGGTATTTGATGTTGATTACAATAAATGGCTATCCGTTGTAGGATTTGATTAACCATATCTTCATAGTCATAATCAAAATCTAATTGATGTGCAATGGGAAATCCACCGCCTAAGTTTAATGCATTTAATGAAGGGCAATGTTTCTTTAACTGCGTATACAATTGCAAAATCCTTTCTAAATTATTCCAATAAGCATCGGTGTTTGTGATCCCAGAATCTACAAAAAAATGAAGCATTTTTAAAGATGCCTTGGGATTGGGAAGCAGCTTGTTTTTAACAAAATGAAGCACATCGGTTGACTGAAAACCTAATCGCCCATGTGCTATGCCTTGTGGATTGCCATCATTTACAGCAATCCGAATTCCAACGTTAAATTTGCGATTTATCAAATGCTGAAGAGCATTCCATTCTTCCTCATTATCTAAAATAGGTAACATGTTTATCTTGTCGGATTCAATAAGATCGGCAATCTTTTGAAGATAAGGTTTGGATTTAAATCCGTTGTTTAAGATCAGTGTATCCATGCTAAGTTGATCCGCTTCATAAAGCTTTTCAATGAGAATCAAATCCATCGGAGAGGAAACTTCTAAATGGACATTAGAAGCAAGTGCAGTTTCTAAAATAAATCGAAAATGCGCACTTTTTGTACAATAAGCATAATGGTATTCCCCTTGGTATTGTTGGTCTTGTATCGCTTGATTAAACCAATCTCTAGCTTTTTCAATTTGTTGGGTAATTTGTGGTAAATAAGCTAATCGAATTGGAGAATCAAATTGATCAATTATTCCCTTCATTGATAAACCTTGCCGATATAAGGTGCCTCCTTCGACATGAAAACCATGCTTAGATAAATTATTTTTTGCCTTTATATAATCCCAATATGTCATTCCCTCACTTTGTTAATCTAAGTCAATTTTGTGTTCAACGCTACGGCAAAAATACGATTTACTTTTAAACAATTACGGTAATTGAATAGTGGAAATAATTATTTGATTAAATTTTCTCCTACCCAACAAGCAGGCATTTCGGCTCCTAAAAGATGAACAATCGTGGCAGGAATATCATAGATGTCAGGATCATTTTTAATCAGGTGATTTGAAGAGATTCCTTTTCCATAAATAATGATGGGAATTTGCACTTCTTCTGGCGAATCACCTCCATGACCTTTTCCTTTCCCTCCATGATCAGAGGAAATAATGATTAGGCTTCGATCAAGCATTTTTTTCTTTTCAAGCCCTTTAAGAATCACCCCAATAAAATGATCGGCCTTTTCTACGGCTTCGTAGTACGTAGGCGTACCATGTCCAACCGCATGTCCTGCATGGTCCACATGATCTAAATGGACAAAGGTAAACATCGGTTTTCTTCGGGTAGTATATCGAATGGCTGCATTGGTGGTTCTACGTGGGCCAATGGTATTCCTTCGAAGGCTAGCGTAACCTGGTTCAACGATATGGCGAATACCAAACCAGTCATGAAAACATCCAATTTTTGCCTTAGGAAATGATCGACGTAAAACCTTGAAAATCGTAGGAACAGATTGCCCCAATGGCTCATTACAATATTGTTGTGTCTTAATGTCTCGAGGTCTCCAACTATTCGATTTTATACCGTGTATTTCTGGGCCACAACCCATAAACATCGAAGCCCAATTGGGCGCACTACTCGTTGGTAAAACGGCTTTCCCCGTAAATGAAACCAGTCCTTCTTTCATTAGTTTGTCCATCACAGGAGTGTCTGCATTTTCTATACCATTCGGACTCATTCCGTCTACTCCAATCAATAGCACATGGTCAAATGACTGACTAAAGACAATAGTCATATAACTAAAGAAAAAGAAAAGTAAACCCGTTTTTTTTATATTCATTTTATGAGAAAAATTGATAAACCATGAAGGCACTAATGTAAGCTATTCCAGTCATGAGAATAAACATGATAATAGGCCATTTCCATCCATTGGTTTCTTTTTTCATTACCGCAAGGGTACTCATACATTGCATGGCAAAAACATAAAAAATCAATAAGGATAAAGCGGTAGCTAGCGTATAGATAGGCTTGCCTGTGATCGGATCTTTTTCCAAAGCCATTCGATCTCGAATTCGCAATTCGTCTTCTTCACTTCCAATTTGATAGATGGTGGCCATGGTGCCTACAAAGACCTCTCTAGCACCAAAAGAGGTGATTAAAGCGATTCCTATTTTCCAATCATAACCCAAAGGTTTGATCACGGGTTCTATCATTTTTCCAAAATGACCAGCATAAGAAGCTTCTAATTTTTTGGAACTAATTAAATTCGATTTGTCTTCTTCTGAAAGTTGATTTTCTATGGCTTGCATCTCTGCTGTTGCTACTGCTTTTTCCATTGCTTTTGATGGTCCATAAGATGCCGTAAACCATAATAAAATAGAAATAATCAAAATGATTTTTCCTGCTTCTAAAATAAATGATTTGACTTTTTCGTATGTAGATAACCAAACATTTCGCATCACTGGTGCGCGATATGTGGGGAGTTCTAAAGCTAGAAAACTAGGCTCTGAATTTTTCAATGTCCACTTCAATCCTAATGCTAAAAGCAAAGCGCCAAGAATTCCCAATACATAAAGGCCAAGAAAAGCTAAGCCTTGTAAATTGAAAATCCCCCATGTACTTGCAGGCACAACAAAACCAATTAAGACCACATAAACAGGGATTCGAGCAGAGCAACTAATAAATGGAGTTACTAAAATCGTAATCAATTTTTCTTTTTGATTGGAAATCGTTCGGGCACTCATCATTGCGGGAATTGCACAGGCTCCGCCCGAAATTAAAGCTACAATACTACGTCCATTTAAACCGAAAAACTGCATGAACCGATCCCAAATAAAAGCCGCTCTTGCCATATAACCGACTTCTTCTAAAAGCCCGATTAAGAAAAATAAAATAGCAATTTGTGGAATAAAAATAACAACTCCTCCTAAACCAGCTAAGACTCCATCGATTAATAAACTCTGGAACCAGCCTTCAGGAACTACATTGGCGACACCTTGACTTAAGTAACCCATAATGCCTTCAATCCAATCCATTGGGTAAGATGCCCAAGCAAAAATGGCTTGAAAGACTAAAGCCATTACCGCCATAAAAATAAAAATTCCAAAGAATCGATGAGTGAGTATTCGATCTATTTTTTCTGTCAAATTACTTTTGGTGGCCTGTTGTTTTTTTACGTGTTTGGCCACTAAAGATTCAAAGTGATTGAACCTTGCCATCGTTTCTTCTACTTGTAATGGTAAGGCGTTAAATTGATGTTGTTCCTGTATTTTTTTTAAGTCTTCTTTTTGATTAAAATCTAAAAAAGTTAACCAATCACTGTGGTGAGCCCAAAGCAATCCTTGATACGCATTTTTTGTTTTAAAATCAGCCAATACTTGATTAGCGACCTCTTTTTCTATAGGATTAAAGGTATAAAAATTAGGTTTTTCTTTAACTTTATTTTGCACTAAATTGACCAATGCTGATTTTAACTCAGCAAGCCCTTGACCTGTTTTACTACTAATAGATACAATGGGAATTCCTAGTTTTTTATGAAGGGCTGCTACATCAATTTCAATGGATTCTTTTGCGGCAATGTCCGACATGTTTAGTGCCAACACAATTGGAAAATGAAGATCAATCAATTGTGTTAATAACAAGAGTTGATGTTCTAAATGAGTAGAATCCGCTACATAAACAATGGCATCCGGATGAAAGGCATCTTTGGGATTTATTAAACTCTGAACGACAATTTTTTCTTCCGTAGAGTTTGGATAAATACTATAGGTGCCAGGAAAATCAACGACAGAAATATTTGTTCCATTCGTTAAAGCGAACTTCCCCGTTTTCTTTTCTACCGTAACTCCTGGGAAATTACCAATCTTTTGGTTGATCCCAGTAAGCTGATTAAATAAGGATGATTTTCCGCAATTGGGGTTTCCAATCAGGCCAAGTTTAAACTCTTCTGTTAATTCAATAGAATGCATGTGGCTTCTTGCTTTCTTAAGGCGATATAAATTCCATTACATTTTACATAAAATCCTTTTCCTAAAGGCGCATAGCGAATAACTTCAATTGTTTTGCCTGGTAATAATCCCATAGACAACATTCTATTGGCTAATAAATCATCCGCAAATCCCTTGATTTTACCTGCACTCCCTGGCTTCAAATCGTTTAATGTAAGGGGCATTTTTTTGTTTTTATTTTGACTAAATCTAAATGTCATAGTGAAGAAAAAGAGCATTGTGGATCATGCTCTTTCTCTTCCAATGAACTCTAGTTATAAGTTCGGTATTTCACTTTTAGAAAACTCATAAAGATTTTGAGCTTCCTCTTCTTTAAATTTCATAACCAATGCTAAGGCATCAGGAACTACATCGCTACACAAGACGATCAGCGATCCTTTTTTAGCATGGGTAATGGCATGACTAACGGCTTCTTGTTCTGAAGGAATAATCATTACGGGTTTATTTGGGTCTACTCTATGAATTCCTTCTTTCAATAAGGCAATCAATTCTTCCGCTGTTTTCCCTCGAAGATGTTTATCTTGACGAATAATAATTTCATCAAAAGCTTCTGCACAAATAGCACCCATAGTTCGATTATCTTCATCTCTTCGATCTCCAATTCCTGCAATAATACCCACTTTAGGTTTGCCTTCCATTTTCTCTACCATGTTTTTCAAGGCTCTTAATCCCGCCGCATTATGTGCATAATCTAATAATACATTGAAGTGTTGGAATCGGAAAAGATTTAATCGACCTGGTGTTTGAGAAGGAGAAGGTATAAATGATTCTAATCCCATTTTAATATCATCTAAAGAAAATCCTTGGAGATATCCCGTTAAGGTAGCAGGCAATACATTTTGAATCATAAAGGTCGCTTTACCTCCAAAAGTTAATGGAATATTAATTGCTTTCGCTACCCGCATTTTCCATTCTCCCCGACAAATAGTAATGAACCCGTTTTCATAAATGGCACTCAATCCCCCACGTTTCATATGCGCTTTAATTCGTGGATTATCTTCATCCATAGAAAATAAAGCGACATTACATTCTACGCTTTTTCGCATTTCAAAAACCAAATCATCATCGGCATTTAAGATGGCATGACCTTCTGGTCTTACGGTTTCTGGTATTACACCTTTTACTCTTGCTAATTGTTCAATGGTATGAATTCCTTTCAAGCCTAAGTGATCTGCGGCTACATTGGTAACAATACCAATATCACATTGGTGAAAACCTAATCCTGCACGTAATAATCCCCCTCGTGCAGTTTCTAAAACAGCAAAATCAACCGTAGGATCTTTTAATACAAATTCGGAACTTCCTGGCCCAGTACAATCTCCTTTAGTGACCAATTGGTTTTGAATATAGATTCCATCGGAAGTGGTATATCCTACATTAAAACCTTTTAATTTGGCGAGATGTGCGATCAATCGAGTGGTGGTGGTTTTACCGTTTGTTCCAGTTACTGCAACAATCGGAATTCTATAATCAGAACCTGGTGGGTAAAGCATATCTACTACATGAGCCGCTACGTTTCTTGCCAAGCCACTCGTAGGTGCCAAGTGCATGCGGAAACCAGGCCCAGCATTTACTTCCAAAATAGCTCCACCCGATTCGGTTAATGGAATACTAATGTCAGAAGTCATGATATCAATACCGCAAATATCTAAACCAATAATTCTAGAAATTCGCTCCGCTAAAAAGACATTGTAGGGATGTACAATATCGGTTACATCGGTAGCCGTTCCTCCAGTACTTAAATTGGCTGTTTCTTTTAAGTTTAATGTTTCTCCTGTAGGTAAGATAGAATCAAGGGTAAGATTCGCCGCCTCTAAAATGTTTTTGGTCATGTCGTTGACAGTAATCATTGTCAAGACTTTCTCATGGCCATAACCTCTTCGTGGGTCTTTATTGATTTCGTCTATTAATTCTTGAATAGTTGATTTACCATCTCCAACCACATGAGCTGGAGTACGTTTTGCAGCGGCCACCAATTTGTGGTCAATCACCAATAATCGATAATCATCACCCGTAATAAATTTTTCGACAATCACCGATCGAGACACTTTTTTAGCTGCTTCAAAAGCAACAAGTGCATCTTCCCAATTATTAACATTGATGGTAATTCCACGGCCATGATTTCCATTGATTGGTTTTATTACCAAAGGATAACCTACATATTCTACCGCTTCTTTCAAACCACGTTCGGTTTTTATAATATCGCCTTTAGGGACAGGAACTTCTGCTTGATCTAAAAGGTATTTAGTATCTTCTTTATCACAGGCCAATTCTACTCCAATGCTACTTGTTTGACTTGATACGGTAGCTTGAATTCGTTTTTGATTGGCGCCATAACCCAATTGGCAAAGCGAATATCGATTGAGTCGAATCCAAGGAATTCCTCTAGATTGAGCTTCGCGAATGATGGAAGAAGTACTTGGTCCAAGTCGTTCTCGATCTCGAATTTTTCGCATTTCTTCAATATCTTCATCTAAGTCATATTTTTCTCCGCTAATTAAAGCCTCGGCTATCCGTACAGAAGCTCTTGCTGCATAACGGCCTACTTTTTCTTCCATATATGCAAATACTACATGATATACACCTACTTCTCCATATCCACGTGTTCTACCAAAACCCACGTCCATTCCTGCAAGTGTCTGAATTTCAAGGGCAATGTGTTCAATGACATGGCCCATCCAAGTACCTTCTTCTACTCGTTGGAAAAATCCACCAGGAACGCCTACCGAACAACGGTGTTCAAACATACCAGGAAACATAGCTTCCAATCGTTCTTTAAATCCATCAATTTTATTGGTTGGAGATTCTTCGAGTTCCTCTAAATCGAGGGTCATTACAATCAGTTTGTGTCGCCGTATAGACCAATAATTTGGTCCTCTCATAGCTCTTAGTTCACGTATTCTCATAATTATTACGATATTTGCGGTTTAGAATGAAAGAAGTATATAACAACTTCAGTACAAAGGTACATATTATTATAGCTTATAATTAAATGTATAAAAAAAAATACAATCAATGAAAGGAATTCTAATCCCAATTGGAGGAAATGAAGATAAAGGCAATGCAGACAATGAAATTTATACTTTAGATTTCGTAGGAGAAGGCATTTTATTCCATGTAGTAAAGGAAAGTGGTGGTCTTGATGCAAAGATTATTGTGATTCCGACAGCGTCCAGTATTCCTGTTGAAGTTGGCGAAAATTATTTAGATGCTTTTGGGAAATTGGCTTGTACGAATGTACAGGTAATGGATATTCGTGAGCGAGCAGAAGCAGAAGATGAAAAAAACCTTGCTTTGATTCGTTCGGCAGATTGTGTCATGTTTTCTGGTGGAGACCAGTCTCGAATTACTGAAGTGATCGGCGGTTCTACCATGCATCAAATTTTAACCGACCGATACGAAAACGATGGTTTAGTCATTGCAGGAACAAGTGCTGGCGCGATGTCGATGTCGATGGAAATGATCACAGGAGGAAGCGGTACCGAAGCCTTGTTGAAAGGTTCAGTTCGAATGGATAAAGGAATGGAGTTTATTTCAGAACTAATTATTGATTCGCATTTTATCCAACGAGGACGATTTGGAAGATTAGCCGAAGCTGTTGCTAAATTTCCAAATTTATTGGGTATAGGTTTGGCCGAAGATACGGGTTTAGTAATCAAAGATGGAAACAATTGTAAAGTGATAGGGTCTGGGATGGTTACGATTTTTGATCCAAGTAAATTAGCCCATAATAATGTACAGATTTTGGAAGAAGGAACCCCCATGTCATTGTCTAATTTAGTAGTTCATGTATTAGCAAATACCGATCGATTTGTATTGGCTGATCGAAGTATACATATTCTACCGATAGACGCCCCATTCGAATAAAATTGCATACTATATGATTCTGTAGGGGCGGATTGTAATCCGCCCCTACATTTATTTATAAATCAAAACTTCGGCCTTTTCACCAGATCGCACCGAAGCCCGATACATGCCTTCGGTATTAAAAGGCAAAGCAATATTCCCTTTGGTATCTACCGCTATAAGTCCGCCATCGCCATTGATTTTTAATAGTCGTTGGTGGATGACTTCATCACATGCAGCTTGTAGCGAAAGGCCTTTATATTCCATTAGGCAAGAAACATCGTAAGCAACAACCCCACGAATAAAAAACTCTCCAGAACCTGTACAAGAAACGGCACAAGTGGTATTGTTGGCATAAGTTCCTGCTCCAATCATTGGACTATCTCCTACACGACCGAATCGTTTATTGGTCATTCCACCAGTAGATGTGGCTGCGGCAATATTGCCATGGACATCAAGAGCTACTGCTCCAACAGTGCCAAACTTCCGATCTTTTTCTTCAGAATGATCCAACTGGAAATGATCACTATCTTTGATCCGTTGCCATTGGTTATATCGAAATTCATCGTGGAAATATTCAGGTTTTTCAAAGGTAGCGTTCATGCGCTGTGCAAAATCTAATGCCCCTTTGCCTGCTAAAAAAACATGTTCCGATTTTTCCATCACCATCCGAGCGAGTTGGATAGGATTTTTTAAACCTTCTACTAAAGAAACAGCGCCTGCCATGAGATGTTGACCTTCCATGATAGAAGCATCCATTTCGTGTCCACCAGTAGCATTAAAAACAGAACCTTTTCCTGCATTAAACAAAGGGCAGTTTTCTAGAGAAATGACTGCGGCTTCTACCGCGTCGAGGGATGTTCCATTAGAAGATAAAATTTGTTCTCCAATACGTAATGCTTCTGCAAGGGCTTGAGTATAAGCTTTTTCTTT
The DNA here is from genome assembly GCA_020629935.1 of Saprospiraceae bacterium. Taxonomy (GTDB): domain Bacteria; phylum Bacteroidota; class Bacteroidia; order Chitinophagales; family Saprospiraceae; genus JAHDCJ01. The sequence goes on from JAHDCJ010000040.1 coordinate 14,535, forward strand.
GTCAGCGGTCATCGAACTTTTAAGGATAGTTCCTGCACCTCCGTGAATTGCTAGTGTAAAAGACATAATAATTTTTTATTTTCATAGGCAAAGGTAAGGAAATGCTTAAATTAAAGTATTATAATATTGGTTTCTTAATGTAACAAAACAGAAGCAGAGGCGGTTAAATGATAGATAAAATTAAAGAGATTACAAAAATTCAATATTTTTGATAAAAAAATGAGATTTTTATAAAGATTAAGCAGCGAACCTAAAAGTCATAGCGTTTAGTAGGAGAATGCAATTTAATATCAGTTTAAAAAAATAACTTATAGCAGCAAACTAAACCTAACGATAGACTTAATCTAAAACATGGATATAGTATTAAAATTGCAGAACAAAGAACAAACATTGATACAAGCTTGTATCAATAAAGAACGCTGGGCACAAAAGGAGCTGTATGAAGAATTCTACGGCAAGATGATGGGAGTTTGTATGCGTTATGCTACAAATAGAGAAGAGGCAAGAGATGTGTTGCATGAAGGGTTTATAAAAGTGTTTAAAAATCTTCATAAATATAATCCAGGTACATCTTTGTCTGCTTGGATTAGAAGAATAATGGTTAATACTTCTATTGATTTTTATCGAAAAAATTCTAAACGTAGAACAGAAGATATTGACCAAGTACAACATTATAGTTCGAATGAACCAGATGCGGTAAGTAAAGTGTCTGAAAGAGAAATTTTAAAGGCGGTGCAAAAATTGTCGCCCGTTTATCGAACCGTATTTAACTTATATGCAATTGAAGGATTTCCTCATAAAGAAATTGCACAAAAATTGGGAATTACTGAAAGTACGTCTCGATCTAATTTATTAAAGGCTAGACTAAAACTCCAAGCTTTATTAGAAGCTAGGATGAAATAAAATATGATAATGGAAAAAAATTACGAATATATAGATGATCTGGTGCGCAACGGACTTTCTGAAATGGAAGTCGCCTATGATGCTTCCGATTGGGATATCATGGATAGTAGATTAGATGAGGAGCGCGAGGTACAAATGAAGTTGTTCTTCTTTAAAGGAATTGAAATGGTGCTTTTAATTGGTGCAATATATACCCTGTTCCAATTTATGCCAACGAATAATTATTCTTCTTCAGATATCCATCCTATAGAGGAAACGGTTCCTGATTCCAATACGAAACAAATAGATACAAAGGTTTTACCTGTAGCTCCAAAACCAGAAGAAAATACAACGGATCAAAATAATACACAAGCTAATATTAATGCAAGTGAACCAATGGCCCATCAGAAAAATACAAAAAACAAAAATAAAGTTTTTGATGATTCTGGGCCGCCGCCGCCAGATATTGGCTCCATAGTAAAACGTCCAGACGGACTCTCTAACCAAACCAAACTAATAAGTAACAATCAAATTATTTCAAAACCAAACGAAACAGCTTATAGCAAAAACTTTACATTACCTTCTATTTCAGACGAATTACAAGATAACACCAATCAAAATATCTTGTTTGCAGAAATTTTTGATGGATTTTTACAAAGTAAAAATTCAGACTTATGGATGACATCTGACGAATTGGATACGCCAGAATTTCTAAGTACCACTACAAATCCTGGTGATCCAATTCCTGAAGGTAAACCCAAAGTACGATACCTCGGTTTTATGGCTTCTCCTGATATGAATTTTATTGGTGGAGAAATGAGCATGGGCTTTAATGCAGGTGCTTTATACAACCGAGAATTTACAGACCATTGGAATTTGGAAACAGGTTTGTTTTACAGCTTAAAAGCATTTGACTTTGTACCTATGGAAGGGGGAGAACCAACTTCTGATGAGTTTACTAAAGCTCGCCAACATGTAGTTGAAATTCCTGTGAATGCTTCTTATAGTTTTAATCGTTCTAAAAATTGGCATTCTTATACCACTTTTGGTACGTCGGCTAATTTTATTGTAGCCGCAGATTATAATAAAGATAATCTATCAGTAGATTATACCCTAGACGCCAAGTCTAGTCAAGGACTTGTGCAAGGTGGAAGTTTTAAAGATAATTTTTACCTAACGGCTAATGTGGGTATTGGCCTCGAACGAAAATTGACAGATAAAGTTAATCTTTTTATACAACCCACTTTAAAATATCCACTTATGAAAAGTGGACCAAATAACGACCGATCAGGTTCTTTTTCCCTCTCTATGGGGGCTAGAGCCTCATTATAAATTGTATGGATTTTTCATTCGCTTTGGGAAGGTGAAGGCTGTTAGAGTCTTCACCTTTATTTTTTTCCTTTTAAAAGAATCCATTTTCGTCGGCTTTAAAACAATCGCCTTTGGCAAAAAATCCTATCTTGGCCAAGCATTAAGTTTTACGTTATGAAAATGAAATCTTACGTTTATTGTTGTTCCTTTTTTCTCTTTTGGGTTGGAATCATCAGCTTTTCTTCCTGCGCAAAGAAAATAAATGTTTCGTCTGATTCGAAACCAATCAGTCACGCCACTTGGGATAGTTTATTACAAAAACATGTCGTGGATGGCCATGTCAATTATCAAGGATTTCAAGCCGATAGCTTATCTTTTTATCATTATATAAATCTGTTAAGTGCGAATCATCCAAATGAAAAACATTGGGCAGAAAAGGAAAGATTGGCTTATTGGATTAATGCCTATAACGCTTTTACTATACAATTAGTAATAGAAAATTATCCAGTAAAAGGAATAAAAGAGATCAAAAAAGGAATCCCTTTTGTGAGTTCAGTTTGGGATATTAAATTTATTGAAATAGAAAATCAAACGTACGATTTAAATAATATTGAACATACTATTCTGCGTAAACATTTTGAAGAACCTCGTATCCATTTTGCCATTGTTTGTGCGTCTATTTCTTGCCCAGAATTATTAAATGAAGCTTATGTTGCAGAACGTATAGATCATCAATTAAATAATCAAGCAATTCAATTTATCAATGATACTTCTAGAAATAAAATAACAAAAGAAGCCATCTCTATTTCTAAAATTTTCTCTTGGTTTAAAGGAGACTTTACCAAAAAAGAAAGCCTAATTGATTTTTTGAATCGGTATAGTAAAACAAAGATTAATGCCAATGCAGATATTAGTCACTTGTCTTATGATTGGAATTTGAATGAATAAATCGGACATACATTGATGTATTACTTACTTAGCAAAAGCGATAGTAACCACAGAAAGCTCAATGCCAGGTATTTCAAATAATTTCAAAGCGCAAGCTTCTAAGGTAGCTCCTGTAGTAATAACATCATCAACCAATAAAATGCGTTTTCCTTCAAGCGATTTAGGTGATTTAAGCTTAAAGGCGTGTTGTACATTTTCAAAGCGTTCTAAGCGCGTTTTGCGTGTTTGCGTTTGAGTAGCTAGCTTTCGTTCTAAACTATTCTTCCAAGGTATTTGCATGGATTCAGAAAGTCCTATCGCAAACATGGCACTTTGGTTATATCCTCTTTGTCGTAATCTTCCTATATGTAGTGGTACTGGAATAATCAAATGGTAGTTTTGGTAAACTTCCTCTTGAGCTAATATCTTTCCATAAATTTTTCCCAATGCGATGCCTACTTCCGGTTTGTTTTTGTACTTCAACTGATGCATCATTTTCCGTACAGGACTTTTTTCTTGGAAATAAAACATTGCTGTGGCATTTCGAATAGGTACTCGTCCCCAAAAATGTTGAACTACTGGATTCTCATGGATTTTGTGAAAATCAGTCTTTGGTAATTTATAACTACAAAATAAACAAATTTGATCTTCTCCACTTCGAATGTTTTTTTCACATGCTAAACATAAACGAGGAAAGAATAAAGCAATAAAATCATCGAAAAAGGAGATTTTTCTAGCTAGCATATTGCAAATGTACAGGCTGTTTTTTTGCAATAAAAAAATAAAAAAGCATTCTTTCTAAACAGTGCCTTTTAGATGATAAACAAGCTTTTTTGTTGTGTAAACTTATTCTGCTAAAAGTTCTTTCTCAAACTCTTCCATTGTATAGCGTTTGGATAAATAATACTCCAAAACATTATCCTCGTCAATGGTTTTTTTATAATAAACTAAGCCAATGCCCTTGGCAAAATATTCAATGGTATTTCCTCTATGCTCACTAAATCCTTCTTCTTTATGGTCAGATTCATAATATTCGGTAGTTAAAAATTTGGCGCAGGTTATGGATTTTCCTAAATAGTCATATTCCTCAAAGCCTTGAAATTGACGGCCTCGGGTAAATACCGTAGACAACAACGTATCTAATGGATTTTGCCATAGCATCCGTGTTCTTAAAAAACCAGACACTTCTTTTGCCTCAAAAGGAAAAACATTGGCTTCCTCAATTTTTGGGAAAACGGGAACCGATTGTCCAGTATTATCTTGAAAAAATAGCCGATAATCGTCGAGTAAAACTCCATTCGACACTATTTCTTCTTTAAAAAATTGATTCACATTAAAAGCATAATCATAACCTTGCCCCGTTAAAAAAATAGCTCCATCCTCGCTATTTACCGTAGTATAAAACCAATATTCAGGAACAATAGAATCATTGCCTACAATTTTATATTCATACATCCGACCCTCTCGAAGTTCCTCTATAGGATAGTAATACGCTTTTAAGTTTTGTTTGTTGTTTGTGCATTGCATCAATGAAATGAACAATATTCCACAAAGAAGAAATTTTATAGTTGACATAATACGAAGTTATTGAAAAGGAATTAAAAGTAACTGAATTTCTTTTCTAATCAAAAATCAATCCTTGTGGGTTGATTTGCCAATGGTATTTTTGTGCTTCTCCAAAATCTTTAAAGTCCATTTTTTCTCCTTTTTCGATTTCTTTAAAAGCTTGATACATTTGCCTAGCTGCAATTTGTTTTTGCATTCTACCCACACCTGTACAAAATCCAGGGATAGCTACATATTCTATTTTTTTATGCGCCCTTGCAGCAATTAAAGTCGCCTTCATTGCCAAATAAGCATTAATGGAAGTAGCGATATTAAAATTCATTGGTACTCTCATGGTAGGAGCAGAAATTAAATATGGAATAATATCATCTCCAGTTTCTAAAACCATAGATTGACCAACGAGTAATTCTCCTTCTGGCAATTCTTTTATCTTTTGTTGTAAGGTTTGCTGTAAATCCCAACCAAGCCTTAATGAAATGGCATTGTCAACACCACCATCCATAAATCCAAATGAATTAGCTGGACTCACAATAGCATCACAACTCACGGTTGTTAAGTCACCTTCTAAAATGGTTACATTTTTTTCTTTTCCAAAAAAATCATTCCATGAAGAAACCATTTGGCTGTTCGTGTCAATCAATAAATAATGCATTTTATTTTTTTATTTAATTAATGATAACGTATTGATTTACAAACTTTATTTGATTTTAGTTTCATTATATACCTTCATTTAATAATTTAGATTCCTGCCAATTCGCCAAGCAAAAAATATAAACCAACAAAATTTGTCAGTAATTGTTTAGTGGAGGCGCCATTTTGACAGATTTTTATTCAAAAAAAAGCTTGGTATAAAATCTGATATTCAATACCCATCTAAGCAAGGCATTGAAAATTAATCTAATGATTTTCAATAAAATTCGAACGTATTATTTGCCTTACCTTAAATATACTATTACCTTGCAATCCAAATGAAACATTGATCAATAGGGTCAATTAAAAATAATAGAAATGTTAAAAATATTTTCAAAATTTTTCGGAAGTAAACAAGATCGTGATATTAAAGTCATTCAACCTTTGGTTGGAGAAATTCATGAAGCTCATAAAAGTATTGTAGGGCTTTCAAACGACGGACTTCGAGGAAAAACGCAAGAGTTTAGAGATCGAATTGCAGCACATCTAGAAGGTATTGATACCGATGTAAAAATGCTTCAAGAGGAGGCTTCAACCACCAGCGATTTTATCCGTAAGGAAGAAATATATGATGAGATCGATAAGTTGAAAAAAGAACGAGATACGCATCTTGAAGAAATCTTAATGGAAATTTTGCCCGAAGCTTTTGCTGTGGTAAAAGAAACAGCTACACGTTTTAAAGATAATAAAACGATGGTTTCTAGTGCAACAACACACGATAGAGATCTGGCGATTTCTAAACCATATATTACGATTGAAGGAGACAAAGCTATTTTCCAAAACTCTTGGGAAGCGGGTGGAAATATGGTGACTTGGGGTATGGTACATTATGATGTGCAATTGATTGGAGGTATTGTTTTACACCAAGGGAAAATTGCAGAGATGGCTACTGGGGAAGGAAAAACATTGGTGGCTACACTTCCTGCTTACTTAAATGGTTTAACAGGACAAGGCGTTCACGTCATTACGGTAAATAATTATTTAGCTACACGGGATAGCGAGTGGATGGCTCCTATTTTTGAATGGTTGCAATTGACTGTAGATTGTATTGATAAATACAAGCCGCATTCCGATGGTCGGGTTAAGGCGTATAATTGTGATATTGTTTATGGAACCAACAACGAATTTGGTTTCGATTATCTGAGAGATAATATGGTGCGTTCACCAGAAGAATTGGTGCAACGAAAACACCACTTTGCTATGATTGATGAGGTCGATTCCGTATTAATTGATGATGCTCGTACGCCTTTGATTATTTCTGGGCCTGTGCCTAAAGGGGATGATCAAGAATATGATTCACTAAAACCTAAAGTAGATAAATTAGAAGAGGCACAACGTGCGCTTTGTACTCAATATTTAGCTGATGCTAAACGAAAAATAAAGGAAGGAAATGATGGCGTAGAAGAAGGAGGCGGTGGCCTTGACTTACTTCGTGTTTTTCGGGGCTTACCTAAGTATAGACCATTAACCAAATACTTAAGTGAGCCTGGGATTAAAGTGACGTTGCAAAAAGTAGAAAACCACTACATGCAGGAGCAATCGAAAAATATGCACATTGCCGATGCCCCTTTATATTTCATCATTGAAGAAAAAACAAATACTGTTGACCTAACAGAGAAAGGAGCCGAATTTTTATCGAGAGGAGAAGTGCAAGGTAACTTTTTTGTGATGCCTGATATCGCAAATGATGTGATGGAATTAGAACAAGACGAAACCTTGTCTGTAGATGAAAAGGCAGAAAAGAAAAATGAAATTATTCAAGACTTTACCATTAAGTCTAAACGCCTACATGCAGTCTATCAATTATTGAAAGCATATACCCTTTTCCATAGAGATCAAGAGTATTTAGTAGTTGACGGAAAAGTGAAAATTGTAGATGAACAAACAGGTCGAACCATGGAAGGTCGACGATATTCCGATGGTTTACACCAAGCATTAGAGGCAAAAGAAAATGTAAAGATTGAAGCAGCCACGCAAACGTATGCAACCGTTACGCTTCAAAATTACTTCCGTATGTACCACAAACTTTCGGGTATGACGGGTACTGCAGAAACCGAAGCGCAGGAATTTTGGGAAATTTATAAATTGGATGTAGTTACTATTCCAACCAATCGACCAATCGCTAGAGATGATCGGGATGATTTAGTTTATAAAACCGCATTAGAAAAATATAATGCGGTAGTTGATGAAGTGGTAAAATTGACGGGTCAAGGTAGGCCAGTACTTGTAGGTACAACGTCTGTAGAAATTTCAGAGCTACTTAGTCGATTCTTAACTAGAAGACAAATTAAACATAATGTACTTAATGCCAAACACCATGAGCGTGAGGCAATTATTGTTGCACAAGCAGGAGAGCCAGGGAATGTAACTATCGCAACAAACATGGCTGGTCGGGGTACTGATATTAAGCTAAGTAAAGAGGTCGTAGCTGCAGGTGGTTTAGCGATCATCGGTACAGAACGACACGAATCTAGACGGGTTGACCGTCAGCTTCGTGGACGGGCAGGACGACAAGGAGATCCAGGATCTTCGCAGTTCTTTGTTTCTTTGGAGGATAACTTAATGCGTTTGTTTGGCTCCGAACGAATTGCCAAATTAATGGATAAAATGGGATTAGAATCGGGTGAAGTAATTCAACATTCTATGGTTAGTAAATCCATTGAACGGGCACAGAAAAAAGTGGAAGAAAACAACTTTGGAACAAGAAAGCGATTGCTTGAATATGATGATGTAATGAATATTCAACGAGAAGCGATATACAAAAAACGTTCTCATGCATTAATAGGAGAACGCTTGAGTGTAGACATCTATAACATGTTTGCTGACTTATCTGAAGAGTTGGTGTTCTCACACAGAGATGGCGGTGATTTTGACAGCTTCCGTTTAGATGCCTTTGGATATTTTGGTTTAGAACCCAATTTCTCCGCAGCGAATTTTAATGAAGATTCAGCAGAAAATTTAGTCAACGAATTTACAGAGCAGGTCTTAGAAGGATACGAGCGTAAGAAGAGTTTTATTGTTCAAAACGTAATGCCTGTTATTGAACGGGTATATAAAGAAGAAGGTCATCAATTTAAAAATATTGCCATTCCTTTTTCTGATGGACAAAAGACGTTACAATCGGTAGCTAATTTAGAAAAGGCGATTGAAACCAAAGGAAAATCGATCATTGAAAATATTGAAAAATCAATCTCTTTAGCTCTAGTAGATAATGCATGGAAAGAACATTTGCGTGCAATGGATGAATTAAAAGAATCTACTCAGGCAGCTTCTTTCGAACAAAAAGATCCATTAGTTATTTACAAAATGGAAGCGTATGGTTTGTTTAAAGAATTAGTTGGAGCGATCAATCAAGACGTAACTTCTTTCTTGTATCGAGGAAATATTCCTTTAGGAGGCGAACAAGATGTGAGAGAAGCTAGAACGCAAAGAACGGATATGAGTAAACTTTCGTCTAATCGTGATGCTAAAGCCGCGGCAGCAGCAGCAGGAAGAAGAAGGAAACAAGAAACGTTTAAACGTTCTGAAAAGAAGGTAGGTAGAAATGATCCTTGTCCTTGTGGTAGTGGAAAAAAATATAAACAATGCCACGGCAAAAAATAAGTAATAATTTCTATGTAGAAATGAAATATTTATAAAAAATACAAAAACAAAGGGTGTAGCGAATTCGCTACACCCTTTGTTTTATGGGCAAAATCTGGGCTTCATCTTTTTTTTAAGTGATCTCAATGTAAAATTAGTATTGGGAATGTACACAATATGTGTAATTTGACTTATCTTTACACACACCTCATTAAATTGATGAAACACGTGGATGCAGAGATAACCGAAATTGCCAAATTAATCGATCATACAAATCTTAGTCAAATTTGTACAACAGACGATATTGATCGTATTTGTGAAGAAGCTATAAAATATGGCTTTGCAGCAGTATGTATACCTCCTTTTTTTGTACAGCACGCAGCAAGAGTACTGGAAAATGAACCGACCAAAGTAGCTACAGTGATTGGATTTCCTATGGGATATTCACATACTCCTGCTAAAGTAGCCGAAATTCAACGCGCTATTGTCGAAGGAGCTGATGAAATTGATGTAGTTATTAATCTATGTGCAGTGAAGTCTGGAAATTGGGCTTATGTAGAAAATGATATTACAAGTATCGCCACCGCCGCTCATATTCGAGGTAAAACCATAAAAATTATTTTCGAAACGGGTTTGTTGACTAAAGACGAAATAAAGAAGATTTGTGAAATGTGTAATAAGTCTGAAGTAAACTTTGCCAAAACATCAACAGGTTTTTCTGAAAACGGAGCAAGCCCAGAAATAATTGCTTTTTTAAGAGCACACCTTGATGATTCAATTAAAATTAAAGCATCGGGTGGTATTCGAGATCTCAAAACTGCAAGAAACTTAATCGAATCTGGAGCCGATCGACTCGGATGTTCCACAAGTATCAATTGGTTATGAAAAAACTAATCACTCTTTTTTGTTCTTTATTTATTGGGTTTCAACTTTTCGCCCAAGTCTCTATTGTAGAAGATCCAGGTATTGGTAGTCTATTGCAACGAAACCGAGATATTAATTTTTCTACAGAAGAAGTGGTAGGTTGGAGAGTCCAAATCCTCGCAACTACAGATCGTGAAAAAGTCATGAAAACCAAAACAGAATTTCTACGGAAATTTCCTCAAATAAAAACAGACTGGGATTATGTAGCGCCTTATTATAAACTTAAAGCAGGGGCTTATCTATATAAATTGGAAGCAGCCAATTTACGTCATCGTATTCTTGGTGATTATCCCAATGCCTACGTAACTAAAGATGCTAAAGTCAAACCCGCAGATTTATAAAAAACGACGCTCAAGTTCTGGACTAGGAATCATACAAACCTCCTTTTTTCCAAACCATTTATATCGATTTCGGCTGATCCAATTATAAACGATATCGCGAAGAGGTTTAGGAATAATCCAAAAGATGCGCAACATTGGCCAAAGACCTTTTAAGTTTCCACTGACCTTTATGGGAACAGAAGACCGATCAAATATTTTCCCATCTTCTAATAATAGAATTGTATCAAAATGCGTAGTTGAAAAATCAAAATGGGAAAGTATAACTTGACCTACCTCAGATTGTAAAGAAGTAAATTGATAACGTGGGCTTTTCTCTTTTTTTAAAACAAGTTGGACAGATTGATTACATAAATTGCAAACGCCATCAAACAACAAAATGGGTTGTTTATGCGAGCTATTTAAAAGATCTTCGATATGTACTTGATCAGCCACTGTATTTAAAACATTTACATTATCCTTTGGTTCAATTTTTTAGAAAAACTACAATGAAGTTATTTAAAACTGAATACCTAAAGTTACATAAAAATTCCGACCTTCTGCGGGTATAATACCTGGCCCTGGATAGGAGGTCGCTCTTCTGGTAAAATAAGATTTGTTCGATAAATTATTGATCCCTGCTCCAACTTTATAACGCTTTTTCCAAAGATAACTCATAGAGAGATCTTGTACATGATATGAAGGAATCAAACCGCGCGTAGCATCAGCCGTTTGACTAGCATTGGTCGCATCGGAAAAATGTTGATTTACAAAAGATTCTTGAAAGGAAAACCGCAATCCTTTCCATTTTAAGTTCAATCCTAACTTTAGACTTAAAGGCGGGATATACTCAATCTGTTTCCCTTTGATCGCATTGCTCCCCGTCAAATATTTTCCATTGATCCAACTTAGATTAGAAAAAATGGAAAGGGATAATTGCTTTGGATTTTGTGCAAACCATTTCCAAAAGTCAAGCTCCATATATGATTCTAAACCCCAAATTCCTGCATTGCCAATATTGGTTCTAAACGCCACAACTTTTTCAATAACAATTGGATCTTCTACTAAAAGTTCAGAAAGCCCAATTCGATTATTATATTTCAAATGAAAAAGACTCAGGTCAAAACGAAGGGCTTTGTTTTTCAAAATGGCGCCACGAATGCCTAAGTCAAAATTAAATCCTCGTTCATCTTGTAATAAGGAATCCACTACTAAATTCGGATTTACTACTGCTAAATCACTGAAATTGATAGAGCGATAATTTTGCGAGATATTGCTATAAAATTCTACTTCATTGGTGATCCGATAACCTAATCCAATTCCCATTAAAGCAAAAGCCCGTGCATTTTTTTTCTGCACATTTTCTTTAGATTCATATAAAACTTGGTTACCTGCAATTAGTCGATTTTTAAAATAACCTTTTGCCGAAGTTTTAATGTACTCTACCCGAATACCAGGAGTGATGCTCAGTTTGTCACTTAGGTTAAATAAGTTTTCTGCAAATAATGCCCAATTATTTCCTGGGAAAGTATAAGAAGAAATCGTTGGTTCTTCTGGATGGTTAAAATGAAAATCAGCCGCTTCCCCATCATTTCCAAATCCTTGTTCACTTTTGGTATTTCCTTGATAATATCGAATACCAACAAGCAATGTCGTTGGTTGATCTTTAATATGATATCGATGAATTAAACGGGTCTCATTTCCAAAGTTTAAATAATTTCCTTTGACTAAATCTCGATCTCTCATTGGGTCAGGTCGATTTATACTTCCGAGTTCTCCTATTGCATTTCGTTGAGCAGATAAAAAGAAAAATCGACTATTTAATTTGGTCTTATTGGAAAATTGATGATCTAAAGAAGCAGAGGCTAAATTCCAATTGACTTGAAACCAATTGCGACTCCGTTTAGATTGTCTGGGGTTTTGTGCAAATTCAAAATCTACAAGACCACCTGCTTGTTGAGCAAGGTAATTCATATGTGTATATTGGATGCCCAAAGTTGTTTTTTCTGCTATTCTTTTTTCTAAAGAAAGATAAGCGGCATGTTGTTGAAACGAACTATTCTCTCTCCAACCATTCCCTCTTTTATATTGATAAAAAGAATAATAATTCCAACCATTTTTAGATCCACCTAAACTGTTGAATGTATTGAAGAGTCCATAAGAACCTACTGTGTTTTCTGTACGAAGACCAATCGGTTTTTCTTTTCCTTTTTTGAAAATAAAATTTAATAAACCACCAAACTGTGGGCCATATTGTAGGGAGGCTGCTCCTCGTACAACTTCTATTTTTTCCAATGCTTGGCTAGGTGGGGTATAGTAACTTTCGGGATAACCTAATGCATCGGCACTAATGTCATATCCGTTTTGTCGGGTATTAATATTTGCAGATCGATTAGGATTTAAACCCCGAGTTCCAATGCTTAATTGTAAGCCTGCGGCATCATTTTCCCAGATGTTTATTCCTGGAATACCTTTGTAGATTTGCCGAGCATTATTGGTTGCTAAATTCGCTTCTAAATTCGAAACTAAAATGACTTCATTTTTTCTTCCTGCATTGATACTTACGCCTTCTACATTTTTTAATTTGGTCCATTCCGTAAATTCACTTTGTTGATCATTGACTTCTACGATTGCCAAATCCATAGACAAAGGACTCAAAGAAACTGAAAGAAATAAACTGTCTGATTGTAATTCAAATTGTTGTGTTTGTGGACTGAAATTATCTGCGAAAATTTGAATTTCGTAGGCACCGAAAGGAAGATTTTTTAAATGAAAAAAACCTTTATTATCACTATGAAAAATTTGTTGATTAGGAGCTAAATAAATCATTGCCTTTCCAATAGGCTGTTGGTTTTCTGCGCCTTTTATGCTTCCATAAAGATGGCCTGTTTGTGCTTCAAGCTTTTGGAGAAACCCCAAACAGAAGAAAAATAAAACAGTAAAAATCCAAATCTTTGGAAACGACATGAGCTTAGTGTTTAAATGAGTTAATCCATTTTTTTTCAGAAAAAGAAGCGCTTGTTTTTGCTAAATCTAACCTTGGATTTATATAGGTCTGGCTGATTCGTCCATTCAATGCTACATGAGAAGATACCCGAATAGAGGGATTTGAAAATGCATGTTTTTCTTTATATTCTTTTTCTAAAAAATGAGCAAATTGCAGGATGAAATCCGGCTGAATGGCCATTTGCTTTTCTTGAAATTTTGTCAAATATTTTGAATTTTGAACTTCTACTTTTCGATCATTCTCTTCAACGAAAAAGGTGATTTGTCCAATTTTTTCAACGAGCATTACGCGCCAAGAAAAACGATATCCCGCTTCATTCCAAAGGACATTCCCATCATAAAAGAAATGACGAAGAGGAAGAGAAATTTGAATGATGAAGTAAAGGCCAATTCCTATTTTTAAAAATCCAAGATTTGTTTTTTTCGAAATAAAATTAATGGCTTCTTTACTTCTATATCCTACCCAATGCAATCCTTTTTTATGCGTCTCTGCGGAAAAGAAAATGAGTGTACTGAAGATCATTATCATTGGGAATAATCCAATGTTAAACAACATGCCAGTCAATGTATGAAAACCAATTACGGCTAAATATGCAAATGGACGGGTGCGTTTGTTTAATAAAAAGAAGACAATAGTTAAATCATAAAAAGCACCTAGCCAACTAAAAACAAATGGAGTTGCTTTGAATCCAAAAAGAAACCCGATGATCGGTAAATCGGTATGCTGTGGCAACCAATTGGCCAACGGCATCGCAAGAAATAACCAATCGTAATTCAATTTGGCTAAACCTGCAAAAAAGTAAACTAAAGCAATTTGACCCATCAAAAGATGAATCGTCCATTTAGGAACAACGCTTGTTTTTATCTTCGGGTTTAACCAAGAATCAATAGAAAAATCTCGATGTGCTGGAATGAATATTAAAAGGAAAGCAAGAAGACAAACTAAGTAATGATGATTTAAATAATTACTTGCATCAATCAATTCTACATAAGTAAAAGAAAGAAAAAACGTTAAACAAGCAATGCGATAAATGAAGCCGAATAGAATGAAAAGACTACTCAATAAGATGAGCGAAAATAAGATATAAATCCCCGTTTTATCTAACGGAGAAATCCATTCGAAACCATAGAATTTAAAAAAGAAATTTGGGGTTAAATATAATTTTTCTATCCAACCATTCGCCATAAATCGGAGCGTACCCAAAAACATCAATGCTCCAAACAATACCCTAAAGGTAAGGAGTGGAGCAATAGAAGTATCTTCTGTAGAAAAGATTCTATGTTGTTTTTTTTCAAACATGTATTAGTCAGAGTCGCTTGGGTTGTCTACATAAGTAATCGCTATACAAAAGACAGAGGGCATGTCTGTTTTAATATAAACAACTTGATTCGAAGTTTCGACATAAGCTGTTTGAACCAATGCCGTTTCTGTATTCACCCCTTCAGATAAAGGAACAGTAAATGCATTTATTGCTTGTTCTATACTCGAAAATTGAGTGTTTATTAGTGTGCTAAGTGCTTGATCTTCCTTTTGTGTATTGAGCTCAACTAAAAAATCATCAAAGCCTAATCCATTATTGCCATTGACCCCAAATCCTTGATAGAATTTTTTGCAAGCATCAATAGAAGCCAATAATAAAGTGTTGGACTGTTTACTATAAAAAGCTTCAACTGCTTGGGGAAAAGCTAAATTTATTCCAGATAAAATACCACTAGGGACACCAAGCTTATCTCGCTTCACCCATTCAAAATATTCATTAAAATTATTGACTAAAAGACTTAATGTATTATCGTCGGCCGTTCCCAAGTTGTTGATGAATTGATCTCGATATCCATTGTTCCAACCATTAAGCGTGTATGTTGATCGTTGCTTGATGTCTTGAACTAAAGCGACTAAATACGTTTTGTAATTTTCAGCCAATGGATCTGTAGTGAAAAATGCTAGGCGGTCTACATTATTTTCTGCAAGACCAAAAATTAAATATTCAATAGCAGGAAATCCTTTGTCATAAGCATCAGGTAAATCAAAATCATAACTATTGGTTTGGATATTTACATTAACCTCTCCAGTATTTACAGGGAAATTATGTAAACTAGAACGAAGGAATACTTCTTCTGCGGGTCCAAATTCATAGATTGCCGCATACTGTGATTGCCTTGCTGCAATTAACCATTGATCTTGAACTTCTTCTAATTTTTGAACACTTAAATCGCTGAGGAAACTATTGATTTTAGTTTCTAGTTCGATCACTTCATTATTCAAATTATTGTATGAAGGAATAATCAAATTATCTGCTAAATGGATATAGGTAGAGCCTAAATCAAAATTATGTTGACAGGGATTTAATGTTTCCGTTGGCTTACAACTTGGATAAAGAAACAGTACGGTTAGGAAAACAAATAGATATGGAAACCTGGTCATTAGAATTGATCTTTTATGTCATTAAAACTGTAAATTGTAGCAAGTTGATCTTTGGCACTAATTAGGTTTGCTTCCACGGTTTGATAGAGGTTCATGTTGTTAAAATCCGAAGAACCTGCAATTAAAGTGATCAGTTGATCAACGGTAGCATTGGTAATTACTTTTCCTTCATTAAATTTTAAACTGTATAAGAAACCAATCGCTTCAGATAAAAAGTGCCCACGAAGTGCCATATCATTGAAGTTATCTCCAATTGTTTCATTTAAGTAATGTATTACTGACCCAACAGCTACTTTTTCCCATTCATTGCGAATTGCTAAAATGGCATCATCCCGACTTATTAAATCATTATTAGAAATAGCCGCTCGTCCTTTTAGATAGGCATCCATGATTTTTTGATTAGAGCCCAGCACACTATTCCGATTATTAGAATATTTCCCCCAGAAAAGAATTCCATCTGTATCTGTGGGAAAGGTTGGGCCAACTCCAAAGTAACCGAAGCTTTCATCCCAATGATGTTCCATCGCTGTTCCTGTGCCTTCTTCTACGATTTCATTGTCAAAACTCATACGATCAGCACCTAAGTAAATGGTAGTCGCTTGATAATAAAGGCAAGCTCCCATTAATCCTTTCTCAATTAATTGTGGATAATCAAGTCCTTGAGCAGATAATAAATACGTATTGCTATTATCTGCACTACTGACAAGTCCTGCTTGGCCATTACTGCCCGCCATTCCATTGCTTGTACTTGCTACCGCGAGGGAGTCAAAGAATGAATCAAATAAATTTTGCTCGCTTGGTGCTGTTTTACCTTTAAGTTGCTTGCTCGTTTCGTACGAGCCCATCCAAACTGCAGTAGTGCCATTGGCATACTGAGCTTTCATGGCTTCAGCATCGAGTATCGCACCTGTGGAGGCAGTCGCCATATACTCTTTTATTTCAGTCAACATGCCAATTCGCTGCGTTTGGCCACTATAATTCACGTTTTCGAAATTATAAGTAGTCGGTATTGTATATGTTTCATCTTTATCCTTTTTACAAGCAGAAAATCCGAAGAGTAGAGATAAAAATAAAAGGAATGTGATGTTCAATTTCATGTATTTATCATTAGCATTAAATTAGACTAAGTCTAATTAAGCACAAATGTAAGTGGTGTGAATCTATTATCCAAGCCAATAAAGAAAAAAATAACTGATTATTTGGGGTAAAATAAAACTGCTTGATTTCTTTAATTAAAGAAATCAAGCAGTTTTATAGAAAGAAGAAATAGTGTGTTTTAAAACGTGAATTTAAAAATGGATTTTTAAAATTTCTCCTTCACCGACTTTTATATCTCCTTCAAAAAATGAGAAAGACATTTGTGGGGTAATTTTTGCGCTTAAGACCTCCTCCGAGATGAATGTGATTTGAACTTCTGTTTGATCGCCAGGATTTAGCTGCACACAATTTATTAATTCAATGTGTCCAGAAATCATAGTGTTTAAATTGAAATCAAAAAGTGGTCTATAGCCTGTTGATATGGCTTGAGTTCTTCCCGTTTTATTTAAAATGATTTTTGCATTTACTTTTTTCATTTGAGTGTTATTTTACAAAAGGACTAAAATTTATGGGTTTGCTCCTTAATAAGTGTAACTGATCAGCGGAAATTGAAATTGCGTTCATCCCATCCGCAGAGAATTTTGTTGCTTTATTGAAAATAGATTGAGGAACTTCTACTTTAATCAGAAAGTTAGGTATTTTATCAAACGTATAATTGTTTTTTCCAAATTTTGTTGCTTCTAATAAGGTTGGTGCAAAAAGTTTAGCCGATTCATACCCCGTATCTCCCTTAGTTCTTAATCCATATTTTAAAATATCATCTAGTTCTGCTTTTGAAACAGCTCTGTATAACGTTTGAGAATTATTAATAGTAGAAAGACTAGAAGATACTTTTTTGGCTTTAATTGCTCCTTTTCCTAAATCTCCAATTAGGGGAATGGCAGAAAAACCACTTATTGTTGCTTCTAAGTAATGACTATTTTCTCCAGTTAATATTCCACGGGTCGAGGATATTGCACTATTGGCAAGATCAAATGGGACCCCTAAGCCAGGAATGAAACCTGCAGTAGAGAAACTACTTTGAACCCAATTTATAAATCCACCACCATTTGGGCCAAAATCGGATTTACGTACCGCTGTATTCCAATGTTCTCCTTGTCTACCAAATGTAAATATATACTGTCCTCTTTTTTTGTCTCCTTTACTATAATATACATCTCCTGCCTGATACCCATTTTTTAATGCTCGATTTCTCATTCTCTCGGCTTTTTTCTTTTTTCTATACATACCATTGGGGTCGATGTAGTTTATTGGATCATTCCCCACATAATTGTATGGTGAGAAATTTAAATACCATTCTGACATAGGATCTATATTATGCCATCTGCCAATTTGAGCATCAAAGTATCTAAACCCATAATCCAACCAATCTAAATTATGGTCGGCAATAAACTCTTTCCCATTATATTGATACGGGTTAGTAATACCTACTTGATTATCTTGCAGTCCTTCATGGCGAAGACCAAAAGGGTAATAATGATTCTCTTGTAAAACTTCCGTATTTTTATCAATACTACCGTCATTGTTTAAGTCAGAAAAATGAATTCGCGCATTTCCTAAGTGATCATTGATTACGTATTCGTATCGAAAAGCTCCAATGGAAGCATTGTTTAATGGAACAATCCGACCTTCAGGATGATAAATTGATTCTAAGTTTTGTTGAAAATATTCTATGCCCCCTACATAATCTTTAATTCCTGTAATGTTGAAAAAGTTATCAATGGTTTTTTTACTAATTTTATTTCCTTGAGCATCATAGGTGAAAATGGTCTTTTTACCATCTTCCCAAACAATCATTTCTGGAAGGTCTAAATGGTTATATAAAATCGAAATGTTTTTATTTTTATCAATAACTAAATTCCCATTGGCATCATATCCGTATTCTTCGACTTCCTGATTATTATCATCTGTAAACCCATAACTGTTTTGACTTTGGTCTACTATCTTTTTAAGTTGATTACCTTGATATGAATAATTCAAGTGATCTATATTTCCAAATAATGGATTATTAGAAATACTTAAACCGTTCATCCCATTTCGTTGTAGTGTGATGATATTCCCTGCAAGATCATATTGAATATTTGGTACTGAGTACCTTCCAATATGTTCACTCATCCCATTGCCTTTATATTCTTTATAATTTGCCTGACTTAAACGGTTTAAATCGTCATATTGAAAACCATAAGTCTTTTTGTTTTCACAAGGACTTTGCCATTGAATAACCGAAATTTTTCCATCAAATTGAGCTGGGGCATTTATACTATTGTTTCCCGTCGTGTATTCTATTCGTAGTGCGAATAAGTCGTCTTGATCTGCATTGTTTTTGATTTGAGACCAAGTATCACGATAAGCATTAAGCACCTCTTGTTTTACAATTGCTCTTGAAATTTCATTAACAATTCCTACGGTGTCCAATTGTAAGTTGAGCCGTTCTTCGAGTGTCTCTAAAGAGGAGGCAATACGATGTGATTCTATTTCTTGATCAGATAAATCAATAGATATTTGATCTTGTAAGATTGTGTTGTTTGGCTCTTCTTCAATGATTTTAAGCCGCTCGTTTTGTTGTTCAATTATTAAATCTTGATCTTCGAAAAGTTGGGTTTGATCTTCGATTTTTATTTTGGATTGTACGCCTTCATTGAGTTCATTTTTGTTTAATAAGATTTGTATGTCATTACTCTTTGCTTTAGTCAAACCATTGGTCAACACAGGCTCGTCTGTGCAAAAGTTAAATTGATTAATACTTTTTAACCAACCTCGAACATTATAAGTGAAATCAAGAGATTGAAGATAATTGATCGAATTTGTTTGATCATCAAAATTAGTAGCGTGAAGATTTTTTTCAATTAACTGCCCCAATTCATTATACCTTAAGTTTGATATACGTACATTATCTCCTTTATTGATTCTACTATAGGTATTGATGAGTCTATTCGCATGATCGTATTCATAGGTGAAAGCGATCTTTAAATCTGGTTTGTTTGGAACTTGATGTAAACGAATATTTTTGATTCTATTTCCTACAAAATCATAAGCGTTTGAGAAAATATCTTTTCCTCCTAAATGATGATCTACTTGTTGTTGAATAAGCTGACCACGATCATTATAGTAATTAAAGGTCCATAAAAAAGTGTTCGATTCGTCGAGTATTTTTACTTTGGAAAATGTAGCTAAACCTTTAGTTTGTCTACTTGGTGCTCCAAGTGAAATTCCAGTGACAGGTACTAAGCTTGTCCCAATTGTTTGGCCTTCATTAATGGAATAATCATCATAAAAGTTGACTGTCAATACCTCATCATTCGCTGTCAAAATAGGATAAGATACATTGGAATATCCTTCAACTGAATAAAGTTGATTTTCTTCTATTTCAAATAATGAAGTTTGATTATTCACCGCTGTTTGAATAGATGATCTTGTCCCAGATAGTGTACAAATCCCTGTCATTACTTTTCTTCCCAATCGATCAAATTTATTGAAGGTCCAACGATGATCCAATCTATGGTTGCCATGTTGTTTAAGGATTAATTGATCTAAGGTATTATAAACAAAATAGCTAGGCTCAGCATTAGGCATTTGTTTTTCAATGATCCGATTACGTTCATCATAACGATATCTGAATAAGAGATTTTCTACTGTACTTAAATCTATTGACATTCCTAATTGCTCAACGGCTAAAGGAGGAATTACCACATTAATATTTCCTTTGTCATCATAAAGATTATAGGTAGAAGCCCAAGTGTCATTTATTGCTTCTTGAGATAAGATAACCCGTCCAAGTTGATCAATAAATTTTCGTTTTAATTTCCCGTTTTCATCGGTTTTGCTTTCCATCCAAAGAGACGAAGGCGGGTAGTAATTGCCCGTTTTATAATTAAATACTTCATTGATTAAATTTGGACGAAAGTCTAATTTTACGGTATGACCTCCTCCCATACGCCAAGCAAAACCTACCTCCGAAATTTCCTTTACTCTATACAAAGGACTTGACTCAAACTGTATATTCGATGAAGGATAGTTTGTAGTCGAAATTTCTGATGTGTTTAAATAAAAATTGGATTGTTCACTAGATGGATTGGACCGAATTTCTCCATAGTTTGTAGGCATAGAATAAGGTAAATAAACCTTCGATTGTTTTCCAAATTTGTCATATTCTTGCAGTTGTATTACATCGTTTTTAGTAGGGCTCTGTGCTACTTCTATTTGTTGTAGGATACGCCCTAAACCATCGGTATAAGTAACATGCATGTTTCTAAAGGAAGCATCTAAATGTTGATATTGAAAATCTTCAGAAAAGGCCACATTTTCTTTTTGAAATAAAATAGTACGGGTTTGATTATATCCATTAGCCGCTTCATCGCTGAAGGTGTAGTCTGAATGGGAAACTAAATTTCCTTCAAAATCTTTGCTTAAAATCAATCGTTGAAATTCATCATATTCGAAGTGTTGACTTCGTCCATTCTGATTGGTATAGGTAATTGAATTGCCTTGCTTAGGATCATAACAAATCGTTTCCATTAAGGCATCAATTGGGTGAAGACGTAATTCATCTATGTAGAAATTCGAATTATCTCCTTCTAATTTTAAAATGGATTCGCTGCCTAAATGAATTTCTTTTTGTACATATGTCCATGCATTACTCGTCTCTTGGAAAAGAACTACATCTGCGTTGGATATGGTACTTGTTCCCGATTTTTGCCAATAAGAAATCAGATATTTTCCTCCCGTCTGAACCTCAAATTTAACTTCACGATCTGCACCAATGTTAAATCCCACTTTCCCCGTTTTTACTCGATCACTTGATGAATTCCAGCCGCCAGTGTTTTGTGGAAGTATTTCCCAACCTCCATTATTTTCAGACCCATAATCACCAATAACTTCAAAACTGGTATAAGCAACTTCGTGTGTCTCCGCATTTTGGATTTTTGCCACAGGGTAATGAAAGTCATGACCATAAATGATAGAAGAACTAAAGTTGTCTTTGGATTTGAAAGATTGAATCTGGCCAAATGGACTAACTGAGGTGATTTGACCTCGCTCTCTAAAACGGGGGTCAAAAATAAACTCATGACTAGAGGTGAGCGATGCAGGATTGAAATTCTCTAATGGATTATCCGTTTCTATTTGGAATGTTTTGTTTGGTAAAGATAAGTGATCACTCACGTTTTGGAATGTATGAAGCGTACCCTCAACTACCTTCTCTGTAGATCCTTGTTTTTTGATTTTGTGAATAGTTTGAATGGGTATGATTTGATTTTGAGCAGACAACCTTCGAATCGCTTTTGCTTCTTCTCCACTCGCACTTTCATCACCTACTGGAAATAAATCTTTCGAGTAAGTGGTCTCTTGAACGTATTTTGTGCCATCCGAATTGTTGATTTCTGATCGGATAGCTTGGGTGTGAACGGCAAAGTCTTCATCAAAATCAAAATCTGTGGTGGTGATTATTGGGTTTTCTCCCAAGGCATCATACTTATAAAGTATCGTAGAGTCGATATAGTACCAAGGAGCAATTACATGAAAAATATCATAGGCATATCTACGATATAAGAAATCACAATTATGGTTTACTGTGTTGCCAATAATACCTACAGATAAACCTGCTACACTGCTATTGCCCATCGTTTTATCTTCTCTGAAATCATAGATGTTTACCTGCTTTTGCACAGGAATGAAATCATCATTTTCTTTTTTATATATACATTGTTCTAGTAGATGGCCACGCTTCCAGTCATAACTTGTAGCTGGGCCAAATGGATAAGCTCTACCTCCACGATCCCCTTGGTAACTAAAACGATTTTGACTTAATCCATGCGCTCCAGATTCGCCTTCCAATACTTTAACCTCTGTGTACATGATTGGACTCCCTTGTGTACTACCCAGTCCAGCTTTGCTATTTGAAGAGACGCCCATGAATTTACAAGCCACCCCATATGGCGCGTTTAAAAAACCGCCAGCATATAAGGCACGGTATTCTTGCATGAAGTGCGTGTACCGCGGAAGGTTAACTACTTTCCCGCTGGAAATTGGGCTTATCATGCCTTGGGTATATTCATAAGATTTGATCTGATCATTTGCTAATGATTGGCCATCATGCATAATCGTTTTTTTAATCCTTGTGCCTCCAACTAATAAATTTGCATAAGGCGGATTTTCTAAATCATCTATAAGAATGTCTTGTTGGTTTTCGTAGTATACACTTGCATACGCTGTATCTCCAGGAATATAGGCGGAGGCTTTTAAAATAAATTCTCCTTCAGGAAGAAGCAACTGATTTAAACCTACACTACTCAATCCATAATTAGCCTTTAAGATTAAATTTGCTCCGTTTCGTTGAAAAATTCTTACTTCTGCATTACTCTCCACTTGGTATTGGCTATCATATGGAATATCGACTAATACATCAACATAACCTGCTTGATCTAATGTAAATTCGGCTTCGTTTGTCGTACTTTGATTGTAAATGTCATGAGCCGTGACGGTTTCTTGAACCCAATAACTTTCATACAAATGATAAGGAATACTTCCTACTTGAAAATCATGAACTTCATATTCAAAGGCTTGGTGTCCTCCTGTTGGAAAAGTAATTTTATAAAGCATATTCGCCTTCGTATGTTCTGCGTGTGGATCTCTATTTGCCCCATTTAAAAAGTCGGGTGTTTCTCTTAAAGAAGGTAGTAAATGGGTGTTGTTTTGTCCATTATAAAAACCCCAATGATCTTGACTGAAGCTTAGTCGGGAAGGTAAATTATATTGGTTGGAAATTTCATCTAAATAATTAAATTCATAAGGTGGTTTGGCATCGTTTAAACTATGCTCTGTAACGGATTTTAATTTTAAGCGAAAACAATGTTCGGGTTCGGGTGGTGCGGCATTAGGGACATTGTTAGTGGGACAATTTGAAGATTCAAAGAAATCATAATCCATTGAAAATCGACGCAATAAATTTTGTGATAAATCATAAAATCGAAGATGCTCTAAACGCACACCTCCCTCTAAATCTTTTCTTGCATCTTCTCCTCCGTCTTGTTGGATGTACTCCAATTCTACTTGTTCTTTTGAGGTACTGATGGTGGTTAAATGTACTCCTTCAACTTCTAGTAAGGACACACAAGTTTTAAGCAAACCATCATTAGGCGGATTGGCGCAAATTTGTTGTGGACTATATTGCTGAATGTCAATATACTTTGATTGATCGATACTGTTGTAATATCGTATGGTTCCATACTTTTCGTAATCTAAATGGATGACTTCTTCATTGGGATGAATGATGTCTGTCAAATACCAGGCAGAAGCAAATGTTTGTGTAGGACGTTCAAAATAACTTTCACAAAATATATTATTTGTTGTAGTGATTTCCGTAGCTTCTTCACCACCAAACAAATATTTTATTCCATCGGGCGTAATTGCTTCAAAAGCTTTCTGACCTCCCATTTGATTAATCATTTTGATCTGAATATCTTGTTTGGGAATGACATGGATTTGTCCATCAATATCAAAAACGAATTTTCCTTGATAACCTCCGAAATTAAAGGCAAAAAGATCGGGTTGAGTGTCGAACGTGCCCTTAGCAGCTCGTTCCATAAAATCATCCACACAAACTGGATTTGGATTTAATGGAATATCATAATATTCTCCAACGGGAATGTTCGCAAAGGAGGCAGGCATGATGTCAAAGAAACCAAAATCATCAGTTTCGTCAGGTTTTCCGCGTACGGTACGCGTGATTAATCCGCCAGCTTGTAAAGACCATCCTAGACCAACTTGACTAGCGACTTCATCTACCTTAATGCCACTTGCATGATAGTTTAAGGATAATGGTAGGGATAAATTCCGTCCTTCTGCGCTGCCTAAAGGGACACTAATTTGTGGAGTGCCAGTAGCAAGACTTACAGGCATCTCCCCATACTTCCCAAGACTTGAAGCATTAGGCGACGGAGGCGTTAGTTTATCTGAAGGGTCATAATTAGTGTTTTCTATTTCTCCTTGTGCAAGCATTAGGTTACATAGGAAAAGTGCACTAATACAAATAGTGCAAAGTATACGTGCTATTTTCTTAAACATGATTGATTTGGTTTTGAATACATACATAGTAAGTGAATGGTCACTTACAAACAAAATTTTCCACAATGAATTCTTTCGAATTCTTCCTTCTTCCTCTTCTGAATATTTATTCTTCTATCCTGCCCAACCTTCTCGGTCTAGGCTTCTGTATTGTATGGCTTCCGCCAAATGTTCTATTTTGATTTCCTCACTAGCGGAAAGATCAGCGATCGTTCGTGAAACTTTTAAGATGCGGTCATATGCCCGAGCAGAAAGTTGTAATTTTTTCATTGCTGTTTTTAGAAGTGTTTGTCCTGCCGCGTTGAGTTGGCAGGTACTTCGTACCATGCGAGAAGACATTTGTGCATTACAATGAATTTGTTTGACCGACTCAAAACGTAGATGTTGAACTTCCCTCGCTTTAACTACCCGTTCGGCAATTAAAAGACTTCGCTCTGCGGGTTTAATGTTTGACAAATCATCAAAAGAAATCGGGGTGACTTCTACATGTAAATCTATTCGATCTAGTAAAGGGCCAGAAATTTTTGATAAATATTTTTTAACTACACCAGGTCCACAAACACAATCTTTTTCGGGGTGATTGTAAAAGCCGCATGGGCAGGGATTCATAGAGGCCACGAGCACAAAACTAGCAGGATATTCGACAGTGATTCTCGCTCTCGAAATGGTTACCTTTCGTTCTTCCATTGGTTGCCGCATGACTTCTAAAACCGAACGTTTAAATTCAGGGAGTTCATCTAAAAATAAAACTCCGTGATGAGCTAAAGAAATTTCTCCTGGTTGAGGATGTGAACCGCCACCAACTAAAGCCACATCGCTAATCGTGTGATGTGGAGATCGAAAAGGACGAACGGCAATCAAAGCGGTTTCTGCGGCTAATGTGCCAGCCACCGAATGTATCTTTGTCGTTTCTAAAGCCTCTAGCAAAGACAAAGGAGGAAGGATGGTTGGGAACCTTCGAGCCAACATGGTTTTTCCTGCGCCAGGAGGACCAATGAGAATTACATTATGTCCTCCCGCTGCAGAAATTTCGAGTGCCCGCTTTATATTTTCTTGTCCTTTTACATCCGAAAAATCGAGTTCTGGATTTTGTTGGTTATGGAAAAATTCTTCCCTTGTTTCCAGTTCGAGCGGATCTGGTTTTTGTTTCTCATTAAAAAAATGAATGACCTCTTGCAAACTCTCTACACCATATACATCGAGTTGATCAACGATGGCTGCTTCCTTTGCATTTTGCTTAGGTAAAATAAACCCTTTAAATCCTTCTTTCCTCGCTTGAATAGCAATAGGCAAGGCTCCTTTTATTGGTCGTAGACTTCCATCTAAAGACAACTCCCCCATTAAAATAAATCGGTCCAAATCCTGCGCATCGATTTGTCCGGTAGAAGCTAGTATACCTAGCGCAATGGGTAAGTCATAAAAGGAACCTTCCTTGCGAATGCCAGCGGGAGCCAAGTTGATAATGATGCGTATACGCGGTATTCGAAACCCTTCATTTTTAACCGCCGCTTCAATCCGGTGATAGCCTTCTTTGACGGCATTGTCGGGTAATCCAACTAAAGCATAACCCGGTCTTCCTTGTGCGACGGCTCCCCCCGAATTGACTTCTATCGTAATGGTTTGTGCATCGACACCTTGTACTGTACTCGCAAATGTTTTCACCAACATATCTTTCTCCTCATTTTTATTGCAGTCGCAAGATGAGGAAAAAATAAAAGAGAAAAAAACGAAATGTGTAGATGCGGTATTTGGTTGAGTGGGGGATGTTTTTTGCTGGTTGAGTGAAAAAGTTATGAAGCGAAGTTGTTATTTAAAAAACCAAAAATGGAATCTTTTAATTGTCTCTCCTTTAAAGAATTTTATTAGAGGTAAATAATTTATTTAAGGATGCTCTTTGTTTAGAATTTTAATTTGAGATAGAA
>JAHDCJ010000041.1:0-9496 GCA_020629935.1 Saprospiraceae bacterium
ATTCTTATTGGGATGATGAAGAAGACTGGGAAAAAGAAGTGGATTGGGATGAAGAATGGGAAGATGACTGGGATGAAGAAGAAAGTACCGACGATGATTCTGATGATGATGATGATTGGAAGTAATTCAATGATTTAAAAATATTCAGAGGATGACTAGTATATAGTCATCCTCTTTTTTTTATCTTCGTCAAAATAAATAAATTCTCCATGCCCTTTAAATTTGAATTGATTGTTCCTGTAGACCATATCCAAAACGAGGAGTGGATTAACACGAGCATAAGAAAACGTGTCCGAAATCCCGAACAAATAAAAGAAGTCAAAATCTTGAAACGTTCAATTGATGCACGTAAAAGAAAGCCCGTTTATCGTCTTCAAATTGAAGTTTGGACCAATGAAAAGCCTGAAGATCCCAAGCCTGAGTTATTTTCTTTATCTACATCAAAGGCATCTAAAGAAGTGATTGTGATTGGCGCCGGTCCTGCTGGATATTTTGCTGCTTTAGAATTAATTCAACTCGGATTAAAACCCATTGTATTTGATCGAGGTAAATCTGTTAGGGATCGAAGAAAAGATTTACGGGCCATTCAACAATTTGGAGAAGTAAATGCCGAATCAAATTATTGTTTTGGAGAAGGAGGAGCAGGAACCTATTCAGATGGTAAGCTTTATACACGGTCTTTAAAACGAGGGAATTACGAGCGAGTACTTCGAATATTAGTTCAACATGGTGCCGCACCTATAATTCTAGAAGATGCCCATCCTCATATTGGTTCAAATAAATTACCTGGGATTGTTTCAAATATTAGAGAAACGATTTGTGAGGCTGGGGGAGAAGTGCATTTTGATTCAAAAATTACTGATTTTATTATTGAAAATAACCAGATTAAAGGAGTGATTATTAATAATAATAAAGAACATTTTGCCAATGCATTTATACTAGCTACGGGGCATTCGGCAAGAGATATTTATTATCTGTTAGATAAAAAGAAAATACATATTGAACCAAAGGATTTTGCACTTGGTCTTCGTGCAGAACATCCACAAGCTTTGATTGATGAAATTCAATATAAACAAAATCCAAGGCATAAAAATCTTCCAGCTGCTTCCTATAAATTAGTTTGCCAAATTAATGGGAAAGGAGTATTTTCATTTTGTATGTGTCCGGGAGGCCTAATTGTGCCTGCTGCAACTTCTCCAGGAGAAATTGTAGTTAATGGAATGTCGCTCTCTAGAAGAGATTCAAAATTTGCAAATTCTGGTATTGTGGTAGCTGTAAACGAAAAAGATCTAATTCCGTTTAAAAAACATGGAGTATTTGCAGGCCTTAAATTTCAAGAAAGTGTTGAACAAGCCATGTTTAATGCTGGAGATGGAAGCCAGAAAGCACCAGCACAACGATTAAAAGATTTTTCTACTGGGAAACTTTCTTCTTCTTTAAATGACACGTCTTATATTCCTGGAATATTTTCTGCCCCTTTACATCAACTTTTACCTAAAACGATAGCTTATCGGCTTCGAAAGGGATTTGGTGCCTTCGATAATAAAATGAAAGGTTATTTTACAAATGAAGCGAATGTGGTTGGTGTAGAAAGTAGAACCTCTTCTCCCTTTCGAATTCCAAGAAATAAAATAACCTTTATGCATGAACAAATTCAAGGACTTTTCCCATGTGGAGAAGGTGCTGGATATGCAGGAGGAATCCTTTCTGCTGCAATGGATGGACAAAACGTTGCTAAAGCTGTAAATCGTTTTTTATCTTAGCGTTTTAAATCTAAATTACATGAAAGACGTAAATACCCTTTTAGCTCGAATTTTAATTAGTCTAGTGTTTATTTTTTCTGGCATTCGTCATATCTTATTTTTTGATAATTCTATTGAATATATGAAATCATTCCATGTGCCAGCGACTTCATTTTTCTTAATAGCTGCCATCATCTGTTTAGTTTTAGGAAGCTTATCCATTCTTCTTGGATACAAGATTAAGAGAGGATCTTTTTTATTGATGATATTTTTGATTCCTGTAAGTTGCATCTTTCATTGGAATTTTTCCGATCCTATGGAGCTTATTCAATTAATGAAAAATTTAGGATTAATTGCTGCTTTACTTTTACTTGTTTCGCATGGTGCTGGAAAATACAGCATTAGCGGACGATAAGTTTAATTTATTGAAATTGTACGCATGAACATCAAAATTATCTCCGCAGGTGCTGGTAGTGGTAAAACGTATAGATTAACCAATGAAATGGTCGATCTTTTAAGTGGCAAAGGGGGAGTTCCTGTACGTGCTTCTGGTATCATTGCTACTACCTTTACCAAGAAAGCCGCAGCGGAATTAAGAGAGCGTGTACGTATAAAATTGTTAGAACAAGGCATGGTCAAGGCTTCTGACGAATTGTCTAATGCTTTGATTGGTACCGTTCACTCTATGGGGGTTAAGTTATTAAAGCGTTTTGCCTTTGAAGCTGGGGTTTCTCCCAATGTAGATATCATTGCAGATGATGATCATCAAGTACTTTTCAATCAATCGCTTTCCTCTATTTTATTTCCTGATCTTTTACAAGAAATGGAAGCAATGAGCGAACGATTGGGCTTAAATAAAAAAGATCGCTTTGATTGGAGGTTAATTGTAAAACAGTTAGTCGATGTGGCTCGAGCCAACAACTTTAGTTCCCAACAAATTGAAGAAAGTAAGCAAAAGTCAATTGAAAGCCTATTTGAATTTTTACCAGAGGTATCTTCTAAATCACCAGAAAAATTTAACACCGAACTTTTAGCTTCCATTCATAAAACGGTTGGGGATATAGAAAATAATGCCGACAGTACGAAGAAAACAAATGGAGTGGTTTCTTATATTCGAAGATTAGCTAGTCGATTAGAATTAAAAGGTGAACTCAATTGGTTTGATTGGGCAAAATTATCGAAAACTTCAGTGGGTAAAAAGAGTGAGTCCGATTTTGAACTATTGAAAGACTTTGCATTAACGCATACACGAAATCCTCTTTTTCATGCAGATATAAAGCATTTCATTACCCAACTTTTTGACCTTGCTAATCAAGCTATTTCGGAATATCAATTGTACAAAAAGAAAAAGGGACTGATTGATTATACAGATATGGAAACCCTCGTCTTAAAATTGATTGATCATCCTACAGTGAAATCAGTGTTGTCTAAAGAGTTGGATCTTTTGATGGTAGATGAATTTCAAGATACGAATCCTATACAGTTAGAAATCTTTTTAAAATTGTCTCGCATTGCAAAATGCTCCGTTTGGGTAGGCGATCCTAAGCAAAGTATCTATGGCTTTAGAGGTGCAGAACCTGAATTAATGCAAGCCATTGTGGAAGCAATGGGCGGAGTGAAACCAGAAGATATTTTAGCAAATAGTTGGCGTTCTAGAGCAGATATTGTCCATACAACAAATGCTATCTTTTGTGATGCTTTTAAAGATATGGATAATGCCCAAATTGCTTTAGATCCTAAGCGCACAAAAGCAATTGATCCCATTCAAATTAGTGATGCGTTAATGCATTGGCACTTCTCTATGGAAGATGGAGGGAGATCGAATAAAGAATGGATGATGAATTGTACTGCTGCTACAATTAAACAAGTACTTGATAAAGGCCATTATATTATTCCAAAGGGAGAAACAAAGATGCGTAAATTACTTCCGGGTGATTTGGCCATTTTATGTAAAACGAATGCCGAGTGTATGCAACTTGCAGATGCACTTTATCGATCGGGAATTAAAGCGGCCATTTCAAGAACTGGACTTTTAGAAACTGCGGAAGCTAAACTTGTTTTGGCTTGTTTGAAATATTTATTAAATAAATCAGACTCTCTTTCTGTAGCCGAAATTTTATTTTTAGCCGATAATCAAAAAATTGAAGAAATCATCGATCATCGACTGGATTATCTTGATAATAAAGACCGTAGTAATACCATTTGGGCTAATGAAAATATGTACATTGATCAACTCAATGAATTGCGTCATGTAATCAATGAATTGTCGGGTACCGAAATTCTAAACTTGATTTTAGAAGAATTGGAATTGCGTCGCATTATTGCACAATGGGGCAATTCAAGTCAACGTTTTGACAATATTGATCAACTTAGAAACCTAGCTGTTTCTTATGAAGAAACCTGTAATCGCTTGCATACTGCAGCATCTTTAGGCGGATTATTACTTTGGTTAAGTGATATCTCTAACGAAGGGCTAGACGAACAAGGTTCAGGTGAAGGAATGGATGCAGTAAACGTACTTACATACCATAAAAGCAAAGGTTTAGAATGGCCTTTAGTCGTTTGTTATTCGTTAGATGCTAAGCTGCGAAATGAAGTGTGGGGATTAAGTGTCCAACAAGAAAATGATACCGTAGACTTAGATAAACCATTAGCTGGCCGATGGTTGAGGTATTGGGTCAATCCATATAATGATCAACATAGAGGTACAGCCTTAGCCACAGAAATTGAAGGGAGTCCAGCTAAATTGGCAGTCCATCAAAAAGCTTTAAAAGAGGAAGCTCGATTGCTTTATGTAGGGATTACTCGGGCTAGAGATTATTTGGTTTTTACTACACGCGATAAACAACCACCTATTTGGCTCAATAGAGTTTGTCAAGAAGGAAATGAGAAGGCGCAAACAATCATTCCAGGTGAAATGGTTAGTCCTTGGGTTTGGAATGAAACGCCTATTGCTATAGAGAGTCAAGATCTTAGTTTTGCCAAGGAATTTATGCTAGGTGATCGACCTTTGGAACGTATTCAATACTATAAACCCCGTTTTGGTGTGAATCAATTTGATTCAGCAATTCCAGTATTTACAGATGAAGAAAATCGTACGCTTATTCAACTCAAAAAACCGGTTGAATTTAAGTATAATAGTCATATTCAATTATTAGAACAAGCGAATGAAAGTGTGATTTTTCAAGCTTTGAAGTCGTTTTATAATACGAGTTATAAACAAGATCAACTTAAGAAGCAAGAAGAAAAACTGGACTTGTTGCTAGATCGATTTGATGCGAGCGAAATGGTTGACAAGAAGAGTATTCTTCAGTCTACCGCTGCTTTTTGGACTTATCTAAATTCCAATATAAATTTTGATAAGGTCATCCCATATAATCCGATACGCTGGGGAGAATCCAAAAGTTATTTTGAGGCTTTGTCTGATTTAACCTTAATTGGGAAGGATAAGACTACCGTAATTTTGCATCTTTCTTATTTAGAGTCGGGAGCTAAATTGCTTCAAAGAGTTAAAGATTCTGCAATTTATTTTCATAATATAAAGAAAGGCTTACCAGATAATGCCACCTTGTTTTTACATTTTCCTTTTAAAGGAATACTTTGGAAAATTGAAACAGAAAAAGTGGCTCAACAGTTAAAAATGTTATAAACGGTTTTGTTTGGCATAGGCAATAGCTTTCGAAAGATCATCTTCTGTATCCACACTGATACTTTGACCACTTGTTTTTTGTATACCTATAGAAAGTCCATGATCTAACCAATTGAGTTGCTCTAGTTTTTCTGTTTGTTCAAGTGCACCTGAATTTATGGAAGAAATATGATTGAAAACGGTATTTCGAAAGGCGTAAATGCCTATATGCTGATAGAAGGTGTATTTATTTATCCAATCAATTTCTGGAATATCTCTAACATGAGGGATGACCGATCGACTAAAATATAAAGCTTCATTTTTTGAATTAAAAACAACTTTGACCGTATTCGAATTCCATAAATCTTGATTGTGGAGAAAAGGCTTTACCATTGTTCCAATCTCCATTTTTTCCCTTTCCATAAAAGCTTGTAATTGATCAATTTGATTCGGATCAATAAATGGTTCATCTCCTTGCACATTGATTAGCAAATCATATTCAGTTTTGAGATGTTGTATGGCTTCTAGACAGCGATTTGTACCTGATTGGTGGTTTTCAAATGTGAGTATTACTTCTCCTCCAAAAGAATGAATATGATCCACTATCTTTTTGTCGTCTGTAGCTACCACCACTCGATCAACTCGTTTTGCTTTTTTTACTTGTTCATAAACCCGCTGTATCATTGATTTTCCATGTATTAGTTTAAGGGGTTTTCCAGGTAAACGACTAGAAGAAAATCGAGCGGGAATGAAGACAATAGTGCGCATATAATAAAATTGGTATCTATTTTGTTTTAATCTTAACAATTAAATATGAGGGATTACCTTGGGAAATCAAAAAGGATTGGCTAAAATTGCCTAACATTATAGAGAGAAAATGAAAAAAATAAGCTTATTTATTCTTTTTGTGTGTTTTAGTTTACTTTCCTTGGGACAGGAAAAGGAGAAAACCGCTCCAACTGAACAACCAAAATTAACCATGCTTGTGCCTGGAGACAGTCTTCAAGTTTTTGTTGGTAGTTATCAGCAAAAGTATATTATTCATGAAATAAAAGGAGGACAGACTTTGTACAGTCTAGCTCGTTTTTATGGCTTAAAGTTTAAAGACTTAATGGCTTATAACCGAGAGCTTACCAATCGAGTGATTGAAATTGGACAAAAAGTGAAGGTGCCGATTTCTCATCGAATTTTAACCAGAAAAAAAGATAAGGATTTTGTAGACAGTTTATTTGTGCCTGTTTTTTATGAAGTGAAACCTAGAGAAACGATGTACACCATATCTAGAACCTATTTTCGTGTGGAACCCAAACTTTTAATGCAAAACAATGAAAAGACAACTAGTACACTACGTAAGGGAGAGTCTCTTTTGGTTGGGTGGATGAGCATTTATGGCGTTCCAGATAGTGTAAGGGCTTTTACTGGACCCAATGCTGCTTTTATGCAAGGAATGGAGAAAAATAAGCAGACTTTTGCTTTTCAAAGTGAAGTGAAGAAAGAGATTTCAGAAGATGGTGTTGCTTTTTGGGATTATAAATCGAATAATTCAAATGATTCTGGTTTGTTTGCTTTACATCGTACGGCCAAAACAAATACAGTTATTCGAGTTCGAAATCCTATGAATAATCGACACGTTTTTGTTAAGGTCATTGGACAAATACCTGATGTAGGCTATGATCAAAGAATAAAAATCGTATTATCTGCTAAGGCTGCCAAAGCTTTAGGCGCACTCAATCCAAGATTTCATGTCAAGATGATTTATTTTAAATAATTATCCTTCCATTTAAACTTTATTCAAGTTCTAGGAATAAATAGAAAATGTAAAGCATTTTGTTAAAGGTTTTTGTACTTTTGCAGGAAATTTAAATACAACAAAATGTACTACAAAAATATATTAGAAACGATAGGGAATACACCACTCGTTCAATTAAACAAAATTGCGGAATCTGTTAATGCTACGGTATTAGCTAAAGTAGAAACTACGAATCCTGGAAATTCGGTAAAAGACCGTATGGCATTGAAGATGATTGAGGATGCGGAAAAGCGCGGAGATCTTGTACCCGGTGGAACGATCATCGAATGTACTTCGGGTAACACGGGAATGGGAATTGCCATTGCAGCAGTAGTTAAAGGGTACAAATGTATTTTTACAACCTCCGACAAACAATCTAAAGAAAAGATCGATTTGCTTCGAGCCGTTGGTGCTGAGGTTATTGTTTGTCCAACAAACGTTACGCCAGATGATCCACGTTCTTATTATTCTGTAGCTGAAAAATTAAATAATGAAATCCCCAATTCATTTTGGTGTAATCAATACGATAATCAATCGAATGCAGTTGCCCATTACGAGTCTACAGGGCCTGAAATTTGGGAACAAACAGAAGGAAAAATCACGCATTTTATCGTTGGTGTGGGTACTGGTGGTACGATCTCTGGAGTAGGCAAATATTTAAAAGAGCAAAATCCTGAAATTAAAGTTTGGGGTATTGATACTTATGGTTCAGTGTTCAAAAAGTACCATGAAACGGGTGTTTTTGATGAAAAAGAAATTTATCCATACATAACAGAAGGAATAGGGGAAGACATTTTACCAAAAAATGTAGATTTTGATATCATCGACTTGTTTGAAAAAGTAACAGATAAAGATGCCGCAGTTTATACTAGAGAATTAGCGCGTCAAGAAGGAATTTTGGTAGGAAATTCAGCAGGAGCTGCAATGGCTGGCGTAGTTCAATTGAAAGATCATTTTAAACCTGAGGAT
Organism: Saprospiraceae bacterium; assembly: GCA_020629935.1. Classification (GTDB taxonomy): domain Bacteria; phylum Bacteroidota; class Bacteroidia; order Chitinophagales; family Saprospiraceae; genus JAHDCJ01. Next base: position 8,129 of record JAHDCJ010000041.1, read on the forward strand.
GTTATTGTAGTTTTATTTCATGATCATGCTTCAAGGTATGTAGGAAAAATGTTTAATGATGATTGGATGCGTGATCGTGGTTTTTTAGATACTGAGCTTAAAGTAAAAGATCTGATTAAAGGAAAGGCCGATAAGCGATTCTTAACTGTAGATAAAACGCAGAAAATTAAAGAGGTGATGGATATGATGAAAGAAAATGATATCTCGCAAATGCCAGTAATGGATAATGGCGAAATCATTGGTTCTATCAATGAAACCTCCGTATTGACTTTTTTACTTCAAAATCCTTTAGAAAACTCAGGAAAAAGTGTGGATGCGATTATGGGACCAAAATTTCCTGAAGTCAATGAAGAACTTCTATGTTCTAATTTGAGTAAATATATCACTAAAGAAGTGCGTGCCGTAATAGCTACGGATAAAACAGGTGGAATGCATATCATTACCAACTACGATATTCTTCAAAGCATCGCTTAATTTATGCCAGCCTATATTGATCAAATTGGTCAAAAAGTTTGGATTGATGAGGAGCCCAAACGAATTATTTCTTTGGTTCCTTCTCAAACCGAATTACTCTATGATCTAGGTTTAGAAGATAGGGTAGTGGGGATTACTAAATTTTGTGTACATCCCAAAAGATGGTTTTATACTAAAGAGCGCGTTGGGGGAACTAAAAATGTAAACATTGAAAAAGTTTGGAACCTAAATCCTGATTTAATCATTGCCAATAAAGAAGAAAATAATAAGGCGGATATTGATCAATTGAAGGGAGCTTTTCCTGTTTGGACAAGCGAAGTAAAAGATCTAGAATCTAATTTAAATTTGATTCATTGTTTAGGTGAAATTTTAAATTTACCCGTTCAATCTAATGCCTTGAATGACTCAATTAAAATGCGTTTTAATGCATTAAATACGGATTCACGTAAATCCTTAAGAGTAGCTTACGTAATATGGAATTCTCCCCTTATGGTAGCGGGAGGAGATACTTTTATCAATTCCATGATTGAAATTTGTGGATGGGAAAATGTTTTTTCAAATAAAATGAGATATCCAACGGTAACAATGGAAGAACTTCAATCCCTTCATTTAGATGTATTGTTATTGTCTTCAGAGCCTTTTCCTTTTAAAGCAGAACATGTAGAAACATTCCAAAAAAGCCTTCCTAAAAGTAAGATTCAATTGGTGAATGGCGAAATGTTTTCATGGTATGGAAGTCGAATGCTCTTAGCTCCTCAATATTTAAGTCAATTAATAGATACGTTGAATTAAGTGCTAAGACAAAATAAATGATATTTAATGAATGGAAATATTTTTTACTAGTACTTAAGGATTGATTTTTGTGGTAATTTATAGTTAAGTATGCTGTTCTTT
>JAHDCJ010000041.1:9596-40871 GCA_020629935.1 Saprospiraceae bacterium
CTAGTACTTAAGGATTGATTTTTGTGGTAATTTATAGTTAAGTATGCTGTTCTTTTCAATAGTTTTTCTAATTTGAAATACTTTTTTATCGTTTTCATTATAAATAATTTCATGATTTTTTGCCTCTTGTTTTTATGCTTTTTCCCGTTTTTTATGCAGGCACAGGTTGTTGATAAAACAATAATCTCTAATGAATATATTGTCATGTTTTCTAAAACGGCATCTGAAAATGAATTTCCTTTAAAACAGAGTACGTTTAATTTTTTCGAAATAAAAAAGAATAAAAAGTTATCTCCATATTCCAATATTTATTTACTAACATTCGATGAATTTGCCCCCGATCTATTAAATGAGTTGAAGCGACATCCTGAAATTATAGTAGCTCAACACAATCATCGAGTACATCGTCGATCTGGGAATATCCCAAATGATCCTGTTTTTACTCAACAATGGAATCATGAGATCATACAAGCTTGCGATGCTTGGGATTTAACCACAGGCGGGTTAAGTACTGAAGGAGATACGATTGTAGTGGCTGTGATTGATACAGGCTGTGATGTTTTACATGAGGATTTAGAACAAAATATTTGGAAGAATCATAAGGAAATCCCAAATGACGGAATTGATAATGATGGCAATGGCTATGTCGATGATTTTTTGGGTTGGAATTTTGATACTGAAAATGACGATCACCCTATTGATGTACATGGGACAGAAGTTGTTGGAATCATTGGTGCAAAGGGAAATAATGGAGTCGGAGTTAGTGGTGTGAATTGGACTATTAAAACCATGGTTTTATCGAATGCAATGACTGAAGACGAAATTGTGTCAGCTTATCTTTATGCCTATAATATGCGTAAACGATATAATGAAACAGGAGGAAGTGAAGGTGCTTTTGTGGTAGCAACCAATGCTTCTTTTGGTATTAATAATGCGCGACCAGATGATTTTCCTATTTGGTGTGCAGTATATGATACCTTAGGTCAGGAAGGAGTACTTAGTGTTGCGGCGACGACGAATATGGATGTTAATGTGGAAGTCATTGGAGATATCCCCGCACGATGTACGAGTCCTTATTTAATTACGGTCACGAATACCGACGAAAACGATCAAAAGGAATTGCAATCTGGATGGGGTAAAGTCTCTGTAGATCTTGGCGCTCCAGGTTCTAGCGCTTATACTACAAAACCCGCAAATAGCTATGGAACCGCTGGTGGAACGTCTAGTAGTGCCCCACATGTTACGGGTGCGATTGGGTTATTGTATTCGGTCCCTAATAGCATTTTTATGAGCAAAGTAAAAGCAGCTCCAGAAGAAATGGCTTTAACTGTTAAATATGCGATTTTACAAGGAGTAGAGCCGAATGCTGATCTCTTAAATCGAACGACTACTGGTGGGCGATTGAATTTGTACAATAGTTTGAAGCTATTGACCCTAAATAATCCTACCGAAACGGTTAAAATCAACAACTTATTTCCAAACCCTGTTATTGAAGAAGCTACTTTGTTTTTTGAAACCAATGAAAATGAGTTGGAACTCTCGATTTTTAATGTGTTAGGCCAATTAAAACACACAGAAACATTAAACACCGAAGGACTAAATTATCATTTTTTAAACATGGATAGCTTAAAACTGAAAAATGGTTGGTATCTAATCGAATTGCGATCGGGGAAATCCAAAGCTAGAATATCGTTTTTAGTGCATTAATTGTTTAAAAAGCTCTATTTTTGGAGGAAACTATACGCGAAATCTGAATAAATCGAAGAAAATCATAATTTTTTTGTTTTCAAGTTGAATTTATTGAATAAGAATACGTATCTTCGCAGCCGGATAATTCCTATGGCTTCGTAGCTTAATGGATAGAGCACCTGACTACGGATCAGGAGGTTGCAGGTTCGAATCCTGCCGAGGTCACTAATTTTACTGAACAAAATCCTTTACCTGTTGGGAAGGAAAAAATGAACTAAAAATGTCTAGAGTTTGTCAATTAACTGGTAAGCGTCCTATTAGCGGAAACAATGTTTCTCACTCGAACAGAAAGACGAGAAGACGATTTTTGCCAAATTTACAGAAAAAACGATTTTACATTCCAGAATTAGATAAGTGGGTTACCTTGAAAATTTCTTCTAAAGCACTTAGAAACATCAATAAGTTAGGAATCTATGCTTATTTGAAGCGTTTAGAGGGAAAAGGTGTTGACACTGGAGTTAAATTATCGTAAGTTTACAAATTATTAAAAGCTAATTAAAATGGCAAAGAAATCAAAAGGTAATCGTAATCAAATTATTTTAGAATGTACAGAGCACAAAGCAAGTGGATTGCCTGGAACTTCTAGATATGTTACCGAAAAAAATAGAAAGAATACGCCTGATAGAGTTGAACTTAAAAAGTTTAATCCTATCATGAAGAAATATACTATTCACCGAGAAATTAAATAATCATGGCTAAGAAAGTAAGTAAGAACTCCCGTGTAGATAAGAAAAAAGATGGTGCTGATAACGGAAAAAATTTCGTTAAAGTAGTTAAAAGCGTCAAAGATCCTGTAACAGGAAAGTATACCTACAAACAACAAATCATTCATAAAGACGAGGTTAAGGAATTTTTTGCAAAATAAATTGCTCTTGTTTTTATTTAAATAATATATAATCGGCTTCTCTACTATTGGGGAAGCCTTTTATAGTTTAATTCTGTGATTTATACAGAATCAAAATATCTATTTTACCCCCTATCTAATTTATATTATGAGCTTATTTGGAAAGTTTTTTAACAAAGAAAGAAAAGAAGACCTCGATAAAGGTTTAGAGAAAACCAAAACCTCCTTTTTTGAAAATATCAAAAAGACCGTCGCTGGAAAATCAACTATTGATGAGGAAGTTTTAGATAATCTAGAAGAAGTTTTAATCGCTTCTGATGTAGGGGTAGATACTTCTATAAAAATCATTGAACGAATAGAACAACGTGTTGCTCGTGACAAATATGTCGGTACTGCGGAATTGAATGAGATCATGCGTGATGAAATCGTCAATGTTCTATCTGAAAATAATACAGGTGATTATGAAGATTATACCTTAGAAAGTGAAGCTAGACCTTATGTAATTCTTGTAGTGGGAGTGAATGGTGTAGGTAAAACGACCACCATAGGTAAAATTGCTCATCAATTTCAGGAGAAAGGGTATTCTGTAATGCTTGGTGCCGCAGATACTTTTCGAGCAGCCGCTGTCGATCAATTAAAAATTTGGTCTGAACGAGTGGGTTGTCGTTTTTATTCTAAAGGCATGCATACCGATCCGGCAGCAGTGGCTTATGAGACGGTAGCTAAAGCGAAAGAGGATAAAATGGATATTGTTATTGTGGATACTGCAGGTCGATTACACACTAAAGTGGGCTTGATGAATGAACTTTCTAAAATTCACCGTTCCATTGGTAAAGCATTGGATGGTGCTCCTCATGAGGTTCTTTTGGTATTAGATGCTTCTACAGGACAAAATGCTATTGAACAGGCTAGACATTTTACTAAAGCTACTGATGTTTCAACGATTGCATTAACTAAATTAGATGGAACCGCCAAGGGTGGAGTGGTCATTGGAATTTCAGACCAATTCAAAATTCCAGTAAAGTATATTGGTGTTGGAGAAGGAATAAACCATCTGCAAATTTTTAATAAACGTGAATTTGTAGATTCATTTTTTAAATAGGTTAATATTTAAAAAATGGATTTAACTGAAATTTCATTTACTCGATTTTTGCCCAAAGATGTGGATCTTATGGTCGAGTATTTGCAAGAAAAATCAATTCATAATATGTTGGCCACGCTGCCTTATCCTTATGAAAGGCAACATGCTGCTTCTTGGATTACATTTACCAATGATCGAGCAAAAAAATATGGTAAACAAACAGATTGGGCTATTCGATACAAAGGAAATTGTATTGGCGCAATTGGTTTAAGAGATCCTTATGTGGAACGATTTCATCGAAACATGATTGGCTATTGGTTGGCTAAACCATTTTGGGGAAAAGGCATCATGTCTTTTACGCTAAACCAGTTTTCGGATTTTTGTTTTCAAGAATTAGCTTATGATCGTATAGATGCCCATGTCTTAACAAATAATTTAGGATCTTGCAAAGTCTTAGAAAAGGCAGGATATACTAAGGAAGGATTACTTCGAAAATATCAAAAAAGAGGGAATCAACTCGATGACCTTTTTATATATGCTAAATTACATCCGAAATACGATAAATAACTATGAAAAACATTTTTTCCGCCAATTTATGGATTGCAACATTCTTTATCTTATCCTTGTTTTTTACTTCTTGTAATCAAACGGAAACTTCAAATACTCCTTCAAATGAGGAAGAAACCATAGGTATGTCAAAAGAGGATTTTGACTATGGTTTACTTAATGATGGAATTTATGAAAACGATTTTTTCAATTTTAGCATTGAAGTTCCTCAAGGATGGAAAGTGCAAGATGATAAACAAATGAAGGAATTAGTTGAAGTAGGTAAGGAGGTGATTTCTGATAATAAGAGTAAACTTCGAAAAATTGTAGATGCTTCTATGGTAAATACCGCTTATTTGCTCACTGCTTTTAAACATGAGGTAGGAGCCAAAATTGCATTTAACCCTTCATTTATGGTTCTAGCAGAAAATACCCGTTTGGACCCAAGAATAAAAAAAGGAGATCAATATTTAAGCAATGCAAAAATACTTATGCAACAAGGTCAAATACCTTATGAATTTGATGAAAAAGGCATTCAACGAATAAATGTAGGTGGAAAGGAATTTTATTTTATGGATACAGAAATGACTGTTTCAGGACAAAAAATAAATCAACGATTTTATTCAAGAGTAGAAAAAGGATTTAGTTTAGGTTTGATTATTTCTTTTAATGATGAAGAACAAAAGAAAGAACTAGAAGCGGTAATTGCTAAAGCTAAGTTTAAAAAATAATCGACTAATCTATTTGTTTTAATTTTTATATCCATTAGAATCCAGCCAATCTTTTACTGCTAATCCTGTTGCATAGGGCCAAGGCCGAAGTTTCTCCGGAGGAATTAATTTATATTCAACCAACTCTTCACTTAGTTTAATAGTGCCATGACCTTCGGCAAAAAAGGCGATAATCAATTCATTTTTTTGTATGAAAGAATAATTTCCGATTAAAGACAGCCCGCTTAAATCTAGATTTGTTTCCTCCTTTGCCTCTCGAATAATGCCTTCTTCTGGACTCTCGCCATTTTCTAAAAAACCAGTAATTAGGCCCATCATCTTTTCAGGCCATTTAGCATTTCTAGCCAGTAAAATTTTGTCTTCATATCGTATCAGACCTGCAACTACAGGAAGTGGGTTGTTATAATAGATAAAGTTACAATCTTCTTTTGTACAGACTAATCTTTCTACCTCGTCTAAGACATGAAGACCAAGAGGAGCTGTGCAAACAGGACAAAATTTAAAATTAGACATAAAGTTTATTATTCGAAGAAGTGTGGATAATGAGCGATCAATTCTTTTACAAATAAATCATGTGGAACATCATGGAAGGTTCCATAGTCGTGAAGATACTCCATATATTGACCTCCAGCCTTGCTATATTCTTGGAATATAGAATCTTCACGGCCATTAAATGGTAAAGGCTCTACATTTAAATGAGCACAAAGTTCTTTATTAAATGCTGGGGTTGATTTTACCCATTTCCCTTCTAAATAAAATTCAGTAAAACCGTGAAACACAAGTACATCAGTCTTAAGATGCGCTTCGATTTTTTCAGTGCCAATATGATTTCTAACATTAGCAAATCCTAATCTAGAGGGGATTCCAAGCACTCGGGCTGCTGCGGCTAAAACACAAGCTTTTTCTACACAATAACCATATTTGTTTTCTCTGTTGATAATGGTACTTGCTTTTAATTCTGTATGGGTTAGATTGATTTGATAAGGATCATATCTAAAGCCATCACGCACCGCATAATACAAGCTCACCGCTTGATCTAATTTAGAATCATTGGCATTGGTATTAGCTAATGCATAATCTATCACAGCAGGAGAAGAACTATCTATAAAAAAAGCAGGTTCTGTATAAAGTTTGGAAACTTCAAATTGGTATTTCATAGGCCCAAATGTAATCAATTATTGGGTAATATAAATGGTATCTCGATCAAAAGTTAGTCCCGTAAATATGCCTATTCCATTTTCTATATTTGATAAAATAAAGGATGGCTGGGCAAAGGGATTTCCATTGGAATCACTAGCTGCTTCTACGGTTTCTAAAAAATCATGGTAGGCTAGATCAATATGATAAATGGCAGTAATAATAGTATCACCAATCACATAATCAAATCCAGTTCCAAAGACTACATCGTCTCCGTCAAAGACTCGATCATCTAGGGCAAAAACTTGATCAGGATTATTGTCTAAACTTCCTTTATGAAGGGTGTGCCGATAAAAATTATCTTGAGCAGGAAGGTCAGTGAACCAAGTTTGAATACTTGCTAATGTATCTGTATCATTAAAATTATAAACGACACTATCAATAGGAACAATAGGTAATATTTTAGTGCTTGCAGTTACATTTCTACCTGTAGAATCCGTAATACTTAAGGTATAGGTATTTACAAAATCTTCAGGCACAATGGTAGAAGATCCATAATTGAAAAATTTCTCTGCTACAGGATCTATAAATAAACCGTTGCTTAAAGTATCATTTGTTCCATTATAAGAAATCACGACTATGGCTCCATCTACTGTTGGCAACGTAGTTGGAATTACATCAAATGGGATCGTCTCAGACAACACAAGACGATAAGGTTTTCCTACTTCCAAATAACATTCTACCACTAATTTAGGATCATGAGGAGGCAATTCGACTTCAATGTCTTTTTCTAAATTACATGCCGTTAGGCTAAACAAAAATAAGATGAAATATATATTAAATTTAGGCATTGGGTTTGTTTAAAATTTGAAGTTAAAAGTTAGCGAAGGTAAAATAGGGAATAGCGAAACTTGCTTAGCCTTAATGCTTTCTGGTAATCCAGTTTCTTCATTATTTTCTATATCGAAATAAATGAAATATGGATTTCTTCGGTCATAGGCATTGTATGCACTTAGTGTCAAATCAGCTTCTCCAAATCTTGGAAAGAATTTATATACTAAGCCAACATCTAACCGATGATAAGCCGGTTGGCGTTCACTATTTCGAGCTGGATAAATAGTGATTACTTGAGGATCAATACCTTGTGTTTCAAATAATATAGCTCTAGACGAAGGTAAAGAATAGGCATTTCCTGTGTTATATACCCAACTTCCAGTGATCGTAAATTTTCTATTTATTTCATACATAAGCACCACAGATATATCATGCCTCCGATCGTATCGAGGATGGAAGCGTTGACCACCCGAAATATCTGGGAATTTCCGCCAAGACCAGCTTAACGTATATCCAACCCAGCCTGTAATTTTACCTTTCTTTTTCTCTAAGTAAATTTCATTTCCGTAGCTAGTGCCTTTACCAAAAACAAATTCTTCATCTAAATTAGGATTGATAAATAAATCAGCACCATCTCTGAAATCGATCTGACGTTTTTGCCATTTATAATAAACTTCATTGGTCAATAAAAACTGCTCGCCAATACCAATAGAAACTCCTGCGGCAACTTGATCAGAAAGTTGGGGCTTAACTGTTTTATTTGATGGGTACCAAACATCAGTGGGGAGTGAAGCACCCGAACTAGCTACGAGGTGAATATATTGATACATTCGGGTATAAGAAGCCTTTAAAGAAATATTGTCTTTTAAACTATATTTCATAGCAGCTCGTGGTTCTATTCCTGCATAAAATTGACCATCATTTAAGAAACTAGAAAATCGAATCCCTCCATTTAATTTTAATTTGTCGTTGACTTCAAATTCTTCTGCAATGTAGGCGTTCATGTCTACGGCTTGGAAAGATACATCAGATTCAAACAAAGGATCTTCTTCGGAAGCTACGGTGGCTTGGAATCGTCCCACATCAAAATTATGATGGGCAAAGTTGACTCCAAATTTGATATTATGTTTGTTGTTTGGCGCCCAGTAATAATCAATCTTTGTGTTATAATCTCGAATTCCTGATCCTACTTCAAACGAGAATTCATCAAACTTACTTCTGATCTTAAATACATAATCGGAGAAGGTAAAAGTAGCATTGGAAAATAATTTGGGATTATAAATATGATTCCATCTTGCGGTGGTTGTAGTGTTTCCCCAATCAAAATCAAAATTGAAGTCATCGTCATTAAAACCAAATTTATCTCTACCAAAATATCCACTAGCGAATATTCGGTTTTTATCATTAATGTCAAAGTTGAGTTTGGTATTTAGATCATAAAAGAAATAATCTGGAATTTTATCAAAATCAGGATCATCCGCTCTTGATTTATTGACTGCGCGTGTAATTAAATCTGCATAGGTTCGACGTCCTGAAACCATAAAAGAACCTCGATCTTTTACGATTGGTCCTTCAAGAGTTAGACGTGAAGAGATCAATCCAATTCCTCCTGATCCTGCAAATTTCTTACGGTTTCCTTCTTTTAATCGTACATCAATAACAGAGGAAAGTCGACCACCATATTCGGCAGGAAATCCTCCTTTATACAATTGAACGTCTTTAACCGCATCAGAGTTAAACGTACTGAAAAAACCAAATAGGTGATTGGGATTATAAACGATAGCTTCGTCTAAAATAATCAAGTTTTGATCTGGGCCGCCACCTCGAACGACTATACCCGCAGAGCCTTCACCACTAGTAGATACACCTGGTTTTAACTGCAAGGTTTTGATAATGTCTACTTCTCCAAATAAAGAAGGTAGCACTTTGGCTTGCTTAGTCGTGATACGATCTACACTCATTTGTGTAGAATTAATTTCTTCTTTATTTGAATCTGCGCTTACTACAATTTCCACAAGTTCTTCTGCACCCACACCAAGTTCAATGGTTTCTGTGAGGTCTTGATTTAGAATGATCTTTTTTTCAAAATCATCAAAGCCTACATAACTATAATTTAAGGTATATTCTCCTGCAGGAATAGTTATGGAGTAAAAGCCATAGACATTGGTAGTTGTTCCCGTTTCTAATTCATTGACATAAATGGTTACACCAATTAAGTTTTCTCCAGATTCTCCATCTTTGACATAACCACTAATACTGTATTTCTCCGTCGTGTTTTGTCCAAAGAGTAGGGAATGAAAAAAGAAGAGTAAAGTAATAAATATTAATTTTTTCATATTGTTGTTGTTGGAATTTCTCTACCTCAAATATTATACCTTAAAACGTTAATTTATCAAAAGAGATTAGAATCATTATTATAAAGAGAATGAACAGCTGTGAATCAATAAAGTTGATTCATTTTGAAGAAAAAAATAAAAACGCCTTTCTACATTAAGCGTGTAAAAAGGCGTTTTTTATTCATTTATATTAGGTCATCTAATCAATGTGACAAATCCTTTGTATTCAAATTTTTTCCCTCGATTTCCTATTAGGTTGACGAGATAAACATAGACACCTACTTGGGAATCTTCTCCTGAATTATTTTTCTTTCCATTCCAAGCAATGTTTGGATCGTCGGTCTCAAAAATCTGTTCTCCCCAACGATTCCAGATCGTCATTTTAAATTGTTCGATTCCAAAAAAGTCTCCTGCTCCTAAAAAACCATCATTGAGTTCATCGAAGTTTGGCGTAAAGGCATTGGGTAAAAAATAAGTAAATTTGGGTTCTATATCAATAATCTTTGTAATAGAATCTTGGCATCCCGTCGGGTGGGTTACAATTAACATCACCTCAAATTTCCCTGTATCTTGATAGGTATAAATTGGATTCGTTAGATTAGATGTTTCTCCATCTCCAAAAGACCAATCCCAAGCAATAGCATCAGTAGATTGATCAGTAAAAGTTACGGTTGAATTAAAGTTGGATAATTCTTCTGGAGCACAATCAAAAGAAGCAATAGGAGCTGATTCCACTGTAATCAAATTAGGAAATGTTTGATCTGAAACACAACCAATTGGCGAGGTGATTTTTAGGTAAACGGTATATTGACCAGGTAATTCGTAAGTATGTGTAGGACTCGCTTCTGTAGAAGTATTCCCATCACCTAAATCCCATTCGGTAGTATAGCCTGCAATAGGGAAAGAATTATTTATAATGGTTACCGTAAACGGTTCGCATCCAATGTCTTCTTCGGGCTCAATCATAATTTCTGATTCAGGATACCAGTCAATGGTTTGTACAGAGGTTGCTTCACAATTATTTTCATCTGTTACGGTAAGGGAAACATCAAAAGTTCCTGCCTCGGTAAATAGATGCACAGGATTTTGTTCTGTAGAGGTTTCTCCATCATCAAAGTCCCAAAAGAAAGTAGATATTGGTCCTGCACCCGAAAAGGAAAGATCTGTATACGTTACTGGAGTAGGACTACACATGTCAAAGTCATAACTAAAATCAGAAACTATTTCGGGATAAATATTTACAAATATATCTGCTGTGTCTGAACATTGTGGGCTATTGGGATTAACAATTAATGTACCTTGATATGTGCCGATGTCTGGGAAAGTGACGGTAGGGTCAGTAGCTGCAGAGGTGAAAATGGTTCCATTATTTAAATCAAATTCCCAAGCATATTCTTCAATAAATTGCAGTTGGCTACTTTCGTTGATAAAGGTAATGGTATTTTCCCCACATGAATTTAATACATATTCCCTAGGGCCAATTAAGACATCTTCTCTTACATCAGCAGTAATTTGTCGCTCACAATTGGTTACATTAAATTGAAACTCTCTTCGAACAAAAGAAAGCAATTGTCCATTTCTATATTCTTCTACGCAAATACCCACAACAAACTGACCTTGTACTAAAGGAATGCCATCTAAATATCCAGTTTCCGAATTTAATGTTAGATTGGCAGTTGTTCCTAAGGGTTGATCAAAACTAAATGCAGGAGGAATAAAAGTTACAGGAGTATACGGAGGCACATTGGCTGGGATAGGCGTAATTCCAATAGTCGTATTTCTTAAAAATTGATCTGCTGCCGTGATTCCATAATTACCTCCGCCTGTCAAAGGATCACAAAAACGATAAACCAGTGAATCTCCATCAGCATCTGTAGCTGAATGATCAAAGTCTATGTTTTCACCTTGACAAATTACAATAGGAGGGAAGTTATTATATTCAGGAGAAGTATTACATGCTTGCAACGCTTGTGGAGTGATGAAACAAGTATACGTAGCCCCTATATCTCCAGGAGTGAACACATTATTTATTGTCGTATTTCTACAACATCGTTGATAGGAAATATGATAACCTGAGGGATGAAAGGGCAGGTTTACGGTCGTAGAATATAAAGCCTGTTCTACACAAACATTGCTTGGAGGAATTAAACAAGGATTATTTAGATTGGGTTGTATGGGCCCTGAAGAAACAATACTTACATCTAATTGACGGAAGGGGTTTAAAGTGTCTAAATCATCTCCAAGATAAATAGAAATAGGAGCGGGGTTATCAAACTCTGCGCCTCCACCATTACAGTCTCGATATACTTTCATATTTATTCGATATGAATCACCACCTAGGCATTCATAATAAACCTCTCCACCAATAATATGCAGACTTTTTCCTTGTTGATTAAAAACAAAGAAAAAAAATAGAACGAAAATATACTTACAAAATCTTTTCAAAGTTATATTTTTAAGTATGTTTATAAAACATTGATTTTTGAAGAAACACAAATTTATTATTTCTTATGTATGATAACGAAGAAGTCGCAAAAATAGTACCTATTTTAAAATCTGGTGGTGTGGCACTTTTTCCTACAGACACCATTTGGGGATTAGGTTGCGATGCATTTAACAAAGAGGCAGTAGATCAGATTTATGAAATTAAAAATCGACCAAAAGATAAGCCCTTTATTTTATTAATAGATTCATTGGATCATCTGCAACAATATGTGCCAAATATACATCCCAAAATAATCAATTTAATTGAGCTATTTGAGCGACCATTGACCGTGGTTTATCCTGAACCTCAAAATCTACCCGATTATTTGCTTTCTTCTGATGGTTCCATTGCCATTCGAATTATAAAAGATTCATATTGCCAAGAGATTATCGAAGTATTAAAAAGACCATTGATTTCAACTTCTGCTAATTTGAGTACTGAACCTAATCCAAAAAGTTTTCGAGATATTTCTCAAGAAATAATAAAAAAGGTTGATTTTATAGCGAATCATCGGCGCGAAGATACAAAATTCCTTGATCCTTCAGTCATTGTTACTATTTCTGGGCAAGATGAATTAATAATTTTAAGAAAGTGATCATTTATTAAACGAAAGTTAGAAAAAAACTGTTGTCTCTAATATTCATTTTACCTTCCTTCCAAATTTGATGGAGGTTTCATTTTTTTCTCTTATTTTCGTGAAAATTATTGATTCATGTTATTCGATATCAATCAAAAAGAACGGGCCTTATTTAATTTATTAGGGCAAACAGCTGATGAACTTAATTACAAAGCTTTTGTAATTGGTGGCTATGTACGTGATCGACTTTTAGCAAGACCGTCTAAAGATGTAGATGTGGTTTGTTTAGGAAGCGGCATTGAGCTTGCATTACATTTTGCTTCTAAATTGACACCAAGACCTAAAGTAACTACTTTTAAACGTTTTGGAACAGCAATGCTTCGCTACAAGAATATGGAAATTGAGTTTGTAGGAGCAAGAAAAGAATCTTATCGTTCAGATTCTAGGAAACCCACAGTAGAAGATGGCTCCTTGGAAGACGATCAAAATAGAAGAGATTTAACGATCAATGCTTTAGCGGTAAGCTTAAATAAAAATAACTTCGGAGAAATCGTTGATCCATTTAATGGCCTTATTGATTTAGAAAATAAATTATTAAGAACTCCATTAGAACCTGGTCGTACTTTTTCAGATGATCCATTGCGCATGATGCGAACTATTCGGTTTATGACTCAATTGGATTTTAAAATTCATCCAGAAACCTTAGAAGCGATAAAAAAGAATCGTCAACGAATCAAAATCATTTCTCAAGAAAGAATTACTACAGAATTAGAAAAAATGTTGGCTAGTCCTGTACCTTCTATTGGCTTTAAAGTCCTTTTTGATACTGGACTTTTAGAAATTATCTTTCCTGAATTGGCTAATCTTCATGGGGTGGATATCAAAAGAGGTAAAGGACATAAGGATAACTTTTATCATACGCTTCAAGTAGTAGATAATATCTGTGCTTCAACCAACGATATTTGGTTGAGATGGGCTGCTATGCTTCATGATATTGCAAAACCACCTACGAAACGTTTTGAGCCTAATCACGGTTGGACTTTTCATGGGCACGAAGTACTTGGTGCTAAAATGGTACCTGGTATTTTTAAAAAATTGCGATTGCCTTTGGATTCAAAAATGAAGTATGTCCAAAAGTTGGTTCGTCTTCACCTTAGACCAATTGGGCTTACTAAGGAAAATATTACCGACTCTGCTATTCGAAGATTGTTATTCGATGCAGGGAATGATATCGATGATTTATTGACCTTATGCAAAGCAGACATTACATCTAAAAATGCGAATAAAGTCAAACGCTATTTAGAAAACTATGAAATGGTTAAAGAGCGTTTGGTTGAAGTAGAAGAAAAGGATCATCTTAGAAATTGGCAACCGCCAATTTCTGGAGAGCAGATTATGGAAATTTTTGGAATTCCTCCTTCTAGAGAAGTTGGAATTATTAAAAATGCGATTAGAGAAGCGATCTTAGATGGAGCCATTGAAAATAACTATGATTCTGCCTATACATTTATGCTTACCAAAGGCGCAGAAATAGGTATAGAAGTCAACGTGAAATAATCAAATCCATTTTATTAAATTAAACCTAAAATACAGCGAAAGTTATTTAAAGCTATTTCCTTTTTGAAAATATTCTTCTGCTTTCGCTGTATTTCCCATTCCTTGATAGGTTAAACCTATATTGAAATAATACTGTGGATTTCTTGGATCTGTTTCTAGCAATTCTGTAAATACTTTCATCGCTTTTTGATGATCTCCTTTAAGTGCATACACATTACCAAGCTTTTGAATCAAATCAGGAGAATTATCTTTAAACTCATATCTTGCTTTTTCTAAATATTGTAAAGCCAAATCATAATTCTGATAAAGTCGGCCATAAATTTCTCCTGCTAACCAATGTGACTTAATATGATTAGGTTCAAGGGCTAAGGTTTTGTCTAGGTACAATTTCGCATTTTGAGCATCATTGAGTTGGGTATAAACTTGCCCCAATTTATAAGTTACATGATGAAATTTGGGATTAATTTTATGTCCTTCAATAAGATTCAACTTTGAATTTTCTAACATAACCATTGCTTGATCTTGTTTTCCTTCATCTTTTAAAATGGTATACTCTGTATATTGCGTATTCGCTAAATAATATCTCAATTTTGAACTATTAGGAGCGGCATTAATATCTTTAGAAAACAATGTTAAATTATCATACCAATCGGGATTTCTCCATACGGTTTTTATCCCATAGGCTACAAATAAAACGAGTAATAAACTACTTACCACCATTTGTCCTTTCAATGGCTCTAAGAAGTTTTGGTTTGTTCCAATTTCAGGCAATAATTTTTGTAATAAATACCCAACGACCAAAGCAAAGCCTAAAGAAGGAATAAACAAAAATCGTTCTCCCATTGGTGCGCCAATATTAAATACAATATTTGAAATTAGAAATAGAGGAGCTAAATACAATAGAAAACCAAAAGCTACAACATCTTTTTTCCAAATGCGTATGGCCGCATAAAAACCAAGGAACAGATAAATGGCCCATCCTAATAATGCTTTTGGAGAACTGAAATCTACAAAAGGAATATGATTAAATGAATAGTCCGCAGTAAAAGGATGAGGGAAAAAATTGAGTGTAAAATATTTTAGAAGAATGACTCCAATAGTCGCCATTTTTTCTACAAAAGAAGAATTGACAAATGGATTTTCCATAATATCTGAACTATCTGCCTCTCCAATCATTCCAACCAACGCGGCGCGAATAGCTACATAAACTATGGCAATTCCAAAATAAGTAAGAAACCATTTTACACTTGATGAAAATTTATTGGATCTAAAAATATAAACGGCAAATGGGAAAACAGGTAAATAGGTGATGGCAGATTCTTTAGCTAATAAAGCCAAAAAGTAAGAAACGAAACTAATGACTAAGTACTTAGTGGGTTTGTCTTTATCATCTAGATATTTGAAGAGATAATATAAGGTAGATAAGAGTAGGAATAAACATAAAATTTCATCTCTACTTTTTATATTGGCTACCACTTCCGTATGTACGGGCATGACCAAAAATAATAAACTGGAGATATAGGGGACAAGTGATTTTTTACCAAACCATTGCTCTAAGCAAAGGAATAGCAAAAGGATCATCAAGGCATGCATCAGAATATTAATTAAATGCCCTGGCATAGGATTTAAGCCAAAAAATTGATATTCTACAGCAAACATCATCAAAGATAAAGGCCGATAGCGACCACCTGTTAATTCACTTTGATCCTTACCGTAAATACCTTCAAAAAAATCACGCGTGACTAAATCAGGTATTCCTTTGATTCCCATCTTGGTGAAGTCATTATCTATAATAACAATGCTATCATCAAAAGCCCATTGATGTCCAATGGTGTTGGCATATAATAAGCAAGAAAGGCCAAAAAGAAAGAATAAGAAATACTTACGAGCTTTTCCATTCGAATTGAATTGCACACTTGATTTCTTTCCTTTTTTACGCTTTGTATTCTGCTGAGACATAACCAATTATTTGGGATGAAAAACGAATATATATTTTAATGTCCAAATTTTATAATCCATTTTGGCAATAATTTATTAAATTGAACGTCTAAAATAAAAACTAAAACAAATGAATAAATTATTTTTCGTATTTATCCTTCTGAGTTCTGCCTTTATTATAGGTTGTGAAAAAGAAGAACCAGATACTGCCGATTGTAATCCAGCGACCTCTTTTTCTGCGGATGTATTGCCTTTAATCAACACCAGTTGTGGAAATGCTACCTGTCATGGTGCAGGGGCAACCAATGGAGCAATGACTAATTATACGGAAGTAAAAAGCTATGTGGATAATGGCAAATTTAACCAACGCGTTCTAGTTACTCAGGATATGCCTGTTGGATCAAGCCTTTCTGCTGCTCAATTGGCAAGTCTTCAATGTTGGATTGATGATGGGGCACAAAATAACTAAAAGTGTGTCTTAGTTATTTTTTCGTGAATCGAATTGACCTCAACTAAAGCAGCTGAGCCGTACCAGGATCTTAATTCCATGTCTAAACTACCCGCCTGAATAGCAGGGTCGGAGTTAGTTAAATTTCTAGCTTCGGCAAGGGTAGGCACATTGAATATATATATTCCTCTTAGCTTACCATTATCTAAAAACGGACCAGCGACTACTAGTTTGCCTTCATCGGCCAAGCGACCTATATTGTCCATATGGGCCTTTTGTAGTTTTACAGATTCTAAAGAATCTAGGTCTCTATTGGGACCTTCTTTTAAAAAGGCGATGACATAAGATTTCATCCCATAATCATCTGCACCAAGTTTTTTTGCTAGGGCTTCATCAAAGCCTTTTACTTGGGTGTTTGAAGATTCTTCAGTTTGGCTTGTGGGAATTTGATCACATGAATAAAATAGTGTCGAAAGTAAAATAACTGCTGAGATTAAATATTTCATCATTTGCTTTTATATAAGTGAGGAAAAATATCTTAAAACTTCAAGGAATAAAATTACGAATTTTATTTAAATCTTATATTTGTGTAATATGAAAAAAGATTTGGAATCTTTATTTAAAGAAATTGCAGAGAAGATTTTGCAGAAGCATGAAGGAACCCATATGGGGAAAATGATGTCTGCCGAAGGAATCCAATGGAATAAGAAAAACTTTGCTTGTTATTATCAAGAAGCCATGATTTTTAAGTTGGGAAAAGATTTTAATCCTGAAAGTTATGGTTTAACCGATTGGCATTTTTTGTCTCCTTTTAAAACCAAACCACCCATGAAGGCTTGGTTTGTCATTGGGCCGAAAGATAAAGATCAATGGTGGGTATTAACGGAATTAGCTTTACAAAAGATGAAGGCTTAATCATTATTTAAAAGTATAGCGTTTATTATTTATGCTTATTTTGGGAAGTTTATTTTCTTTTTCAAAATAAGCATAACCTTCACTTAAATTAGTCCAAAAATGGGCATGTTGTGGGGCTGATTTATTAATTCTTGATAAATTGGTTGATGTTAAATGGTTGGGGAAAATATGGACAGGTATTTTCGTGTTTCCTTGATCTCTACTCCTTTTTACTAAAGTATATAAACTCTTTATTTTATCATCGGTAATGGGAATACAACCTACCGTTACGCAATCTCCGTGAATGTAAATATCTCCTCCAGGATGCTTTGGATCTGAATAATATTGATCATGCGCGTTCGGATAATTTACTTCCATTGATAAGTGAAATTTGCTCTTAGGATTCATTACTCCGATTTCATAAAAGCCTTCTGGAATTTGTAAATCTCCTTCTTTCTTTTTGGGGCCAAGTACACCAGATGTAGCACAAAATGGATAAGTCAATAGACGGTGATATTTAAACGCGGTATTGTTTTTTATCCAAACTTCCAATATTTGCTCTTCTTTGAATGCACGTAGAAAAACCGAATAATTTTCGGAATCTATACCCAGCTTTTCAATTGATTTTTTCAAGTCCGCCCATTTTTCATGATGGGCATTTTGTACTCGATCTCCTGATTTAACTCGACTGTTCTTTTGCTCTTCGTTTCCTCCACAAGAGAAACAAATGAATAAAACACTAAGAATAAGAAGTTTAATTTTCATTTCAGATTAACCTAATTTTCCAACAATTGACTTCCCATGATAAATCGTTGCATTTAATAATTTATGTATGGTTTCTAAATTTTCATTCGTAATTTTACCAGCGGGAATAATTTGAATTTCATCGCTTGATAAGTTAATCATTTCCTTCAACATTTTTATTCCTCCTAATGCTTGGGTAGAACCTCCTGAAGTTAAAATACTTTTAAATAGACCAGACTGTTTTATTAACTGTAAATCTTCTAAAATATCATTTGATTGATCAATTACCTTATGGACTGAACTTTGAAGAGGAAAAGCAAATTGGGCTAATTCATTCATCCTTTTGATATCCAATTGATTTTTTTCGGATAAAATGCCAAAAACGACGCCTTGAATTGGTAGCAATTTAAATTCATCTATATCTTCTCGAATAAATTCAAAATGTTTGGGTGTACAATAAAAACTCCCAGGTAAAGGCCTAATCAATACCTTGACAGGAATCGGAATTTCATTTACTATTTTTTTGACTAAGTTAAAGTCAGGAGTTAAGCCTTCAAATTCTAAATAACTACAAACTTCCAATTGATCTGCACCCCATTTCCAAGCTTTTAGGGCTTGATTAAAGGTAGTTACACAGGCTTCTCTTTGATATGGAAGTGTTTTATTCGTCATTTTTCACTGCTGAAGCTTCTTTTTCTTTTCAATTTTAACTCTTGATTAATATATCTACTAATAAGTATCCATTTAATTATACGGTAGTATATAATCATTTGTTTGAAAAATGTGTAAATGCACATTCCATTGAACAGAAAAAGAAACACATCATGCCACTTTTTAAAAGGTGCAGTCAATCGAATAATTCAATTTAACTATTTTCTTGAACTTTTACTTGATGCCTATGATATAAAATACTTTCTATATCTTCAAATGAAAAATTTCTATGTTTTAATAGCAATAAATAGTGAAAAAACAAATCTGCGGCTTCATCTAGAAATAGATCATCGCGGTCATCAAAAGCCTCAATAACTAATTCGGTAGCTTCTTCACCAACCTTTTGTGCAATCTTCTTAATACCTTTGTTAAATAAACGATTAACGTATGAGTTTGCCTCTTTATCTTCTAGCCGTTGATGGATAATTCCTTCTAATTCATAACTAAATCCTTTGGCATTTTTTTCTTCAAAACAACTAAATTGACCCGTATGACACACGCCACCATAAGGTAAAACTTGAATAAGTAAGGTGTCTGAATCACAGTCTTTTTTTATAGATTTTGGAATTAAATAATTTCCAGAAGTCTCTCCTTTGGTCCAAAGTCTATTTTTGGATCGACTAAAGAAGGTTACTTTGTTCTCCGATTGAGTTTTAGCTAAAGCTTCTTGATTCATATACCCAAGCATTAAAACTTGCTGAGTTTGTTCATGTTGAATAATTACTGGAATTAATCCGTTTCCTTTTTCGAAATCTAATTGCATCGTATGGGAATATTTTGTTGGGTTAAATAAGTTTTTAATTCTGGAATAGAAATTTCTCCAAAGTGAAAAATACTCGCTGCTAAACAAGCATCCACTTGGGTCTTTTGAAATGCCTCGGCAAAATGTTGCTTTGTTCCTGCACCTCCTGAAGCAATTACAGGAATGCTTATGGCTTCATTGATCTTTTGGGTAATGCCAAGATCAAACCCATCTTTTGTACCATCTTTGTTCATTGAAGTTAATAGTATTTCTCCCGCACCATAATCTACACATTGTTGAGCCCAATTGATCGTTTCCCATTGGGTTTCTTCTCTTCCTCCTTTGATAAAAACCTTTTCTCTTTGGTCTGTTTGTTTGGTATCAATTGCCACCACCACACATTGACTTCCAAATCGATTCGCTATTTGACGGATAAGTTCAGGATTGCGAACTGCAGCAGAATTAATGCTGATCTTATCTGCTCCTGCATTTAATAATTCAGCCACATCATCTACTGATCGAATGCCTCCTCCTACTGTAAATGGAATATTTATTGTTGTCGAAATTTTCCTCACTAATTCAATCAGGGTTTTTCTTTTTTCAATAGTAGCCGTAATGTCTAGAAAGACCAATTCATCAACTCCTTGTGCGGCGTATTTTGCACCTAATTCTACTGGGTCTCCTGCATCTCGAATCCCTTTAAAGTTTATTCCTTTTACCGTGCGGCCTTCTTGAATGTCAAGACAGGCAATGATTCTTTTTTTTAACATAAGGCTACAAGTTCTTCAAGTTTAATCTTTCCTTCATAAATGGATTTACCTATGATGGCTCCATAGATTTTCATGGATTGTAAAGTTTTGATATCTTCTATTGTGGTAATTCCACCACTCGCAATAATGTTTAATTGAGGACAGGCCGTTTGAATTTTTTCATACAAAGAAAAAGAAGGGCCATTGAGCATTCCATCTTTTTCTATATCTGTCGAAATTACATATTCTATTCCTCTATTTTTATATTCTTTAATAAAATCAATGACCTCTATGTTGGTTTGATCTAACCAACCATTTGTGGCTATTTTACCCGCTTTACAATCGGCACCTAATATGATTTTATCTGGACCAAATTCATTGATCCAAGATAAGACTAGATCTGGATTCTTAGCCGCAATACTTCCACAAGTAACTTGTGAAGCTCCATTGTCAAAAGCAATTTGTAAATCTTTTTTAGATTTTATACCTCCTCCAAAGTCTATAATTAAATTTGTTTTTGAAGCAATGGTATGTAGTACTTTCCAATTAACAATCGCTTTAGATTTTGCGCCATCCAAATCTACTAAATGCAAATGGGTAATTCCTGCGGCTTCAAAATTTTGTGCTACTTCTAATGGATTTTCATTGTATATGGTTTTACGATTATAGTCTCCTTTCGTCAATCGTACACATTGACCATTTATGAGATCTATTGCTGGTATAATGATCATAAGGCTAAAAAGTTTTGTAAAATTTGTTGTCCTACTTTTCCCGATTTTTCTGGGTGAAATTGAACGGCATAAAAGTTGTCTTTATTCAATGCCGCACTAAAGTTTTGAATATATTGAGTTTGTGCTATTGTTTCTTCTCCAATAGGAACATAAAAACTATGCACAAAATATACATCATTAGATAATTGAACATTTTTAAATAAGGGTCCTTCGAAAGATTCAAAATTATTCCATCCCATATGAGGTACTTTTCGATCTTTAGGAAATCGAGTAACGTTTAAATCAAAAATGCCTAAGCCATCGGTTTGTCCTTCTTCAGAATAAGCACATAGAAGTTGCATGCCCAAACAAATACCAAGTACGGGTTGAGTAAGCGTAGGAATGAGGGTATGTAATCCTGTAGCTTTAAGTTGTTCCATAGCAAAACTTGCTTCCCCAACTCCAGGAAAAATGACCTTGTCTGCGGCTAAAATTTCTTCTGGGTTATTCGTCAATTTTGCATTAAGACCCAATCGACTAAAAGCGTCTTTTACGGATTTTATATTACCCGATTTATAATTAATTATTGCAATCATAATATACCTTTTGTACTTGGAATTCCTTTTTGGCCACTAAAAGAAATAGCGCCTTTTATAGCTTTAGCCCAAGCCTTAAAAATAGATTCAATTTTGTGGTGTTCGTTGTTTCCTTCTGCTTTGATATTTAAATTGCATTTTGCTTCATCAGAAAATGATTTGAAAAAATGATAGAACATCTCCGTCGGCATATCTCCAATTTTTTCTCTTTTAAAATCAGCCTCCCATACCAACCAAGGACGACCACCAAAATCAATGGCTACTTGGGAAAGACAATCATCCATTGGTAAAAGAAAACCATATCGATTAATTCCTTTTTTTAATCCTAAAGCGGTATTAAATGCTTTCCCTAAAGCTAGGGCGGTATCTTCAATGGTGTGGTGCTCATCAATTTCTAAATCGCCTTTGACTTGAATGCTTAAATCGATCCCTCCATGTCTGGCCAATTGATCTAACATGTGATCAAAAAAGGCTAAACCCGTATTGATATTTGCTTCACCAGAACCATCTAAATTAAGCTCGATTTGAATTTGTGTTTCTTTAGTTTCCCGTTGTATATTTCCTTTCCTAGATTTATTTTTTAGGAAAGAATAAATAGTGGACCATTGATCCGTACAAAGGACGGCATCTTCATTTTTTTCTTTCGAAATAAAAATACCTTGCGCCCCAAGATTCTTAGCTAGTTGAAGATCGGAAGTTCGATCTCCTAATACAAAAGAATTAGCTAAATCATAGTCTCCTTTTATATAATGCGTCAAGAGCCCAGTGCCTGGTTTTCTCGTATTTGCATTTTCATGCGGAAAGGTTTTGTCAATTAAAATTTCATCAAAGACAATACCTTCTCCTTGGAGGATATTTAACATTAATTGATGGGTCGGCCAAAAGGTGTCTTCTGGAAAGGCATCTGTACCCAGACCATCTTGATTGGTAATCATGACCAATTCGAATTCCATTTCTTCGCTTATTTTTCGAAGATATTGAATGACTTCTGGCAAGAATTCCAGTTTCTCAAAAGCATCTACTTGTTCATCGTGAGGCTCTTTGATTATGGTTCCATCTCGATCAATAAATAGGATTTTTTTCATCTTGAAATTGCTTTAGTTTTTTAAATAATTGGTTGAGTTCATTATGCGTGCCAATGGAAATTCGAAGCGTATTGGCGATTTCGTTGGTTCGGTTTCTCACGATGATGCGATGACCAACTAAATAATTGTAGAGTAGGGGCGCATCTTCTACTTCCACTAAGACAAAGTTGGCTTGACTTGGGTATATTTTTTTTACAAAATCAAAAGAAGATAATTCCTTTATGAGTTTGCTTTTATTTCCATTCAAATCACTAACATTCTCTTTTACTTGTTCTTTGTCTTTAAGAAAATCCAAAAGGAAACGCTGGATTAAAATACTAATGTTATATGGTGGTCTAATTTTATTTAGAACGGCTAAAATGGGAGGATTGGCGAAGGTCATTCCAATACGAACACCCGCTAAACCCCAAGCCTTACTAAAGGTCTTTAAAATTACTAAATTGGGAAATGAATTTAAATTTGGAAGATAACTTTCCGTAGGTGAAAAATCCATATAAGCTTCATCGAGAATGACTAAGCCTTTAAAGTTTTTTAGTAAGTAATTAATCGCTTCTTGATTGATTAAATTACCTGTAGGATTATTGGGAGAACAAATAAAGATCATTTTCAATTTGGGATCTTCAAGATAAGGCTCGATGAGATTTATTTGGGGTTGAAAATCCTTGTTTAAAGGAACGTTGATCGTTTCAATATCATTTATCGCAGCCGAAACTTTATACATTCCATAGGTTGGTGTAAGGATCATGATCTTATCTTCTTTAGGCTCGCAAAATGCTCTAAATAAAAGGTCTATTCCTTGATCACTTCCATTGCATAAAAGTAAATTTTGAGGATCGGTTTGATAGCAATCTGCTACGGCCTGACTCAATTGTTTTTGACTAGGATCGGGATAGCGATTATAATGGCTTGAAAATGGATTTTCATTGGCATCTAACCAAGCGTCAGCCTCTCCGTTAAATTCTGATCGAGCAGAACTATAGGGTTTTAAATCCAATATATTTTTTCGTGTAAGTGCGTTAAGATCAAACATTTTTTAGGGTTTTAAGGCGAATAGAAACGGCATATTTGTGGGCAGCTAATCCTTCAGCTTCTGCAAGAATTTCAATGGCAGGACCGATGTTTTGAATACCTTCTTTACTTAATTCTTGGAAGGTAATCTTTTTAACAAAAGAGTCTAAAGAAACGCCGCTATAATTTTTTGCAAAGCCATTGGTAGGCAAGGTATGGTTGGTTCCACTGGCATAATCACCTGCACTTTCGCAGCTATAATTTCCTAGGAAAACGCTTCCCGCATTTTGTATCCAAGGGATATATTGACGTGGATTTTCAAGGGCTAAAATTAAGTGTTCGGGAGCATAATAATTACTAAAAGAAAAGGCTTCTTTTATATCATTAAATAAAAGGAATCTACTTTGATTCAGTGCTTCTTTTGCAATGGCTGCTCGCGGAAGATTTTTTAATTGTTGTTGAATAGCTTGCATCGTTTTTTCTAAAATTTGTTCATTGGTCGCTAATAAGATGACTTGACTATCGTCCCCATGTTCGGCTTGACTTAAAAGATCTGCTGCTACAAATTCTGGATTAGAACTTTCGTCTGCAATGACTAAGACTTCACTTGGTCCTGCAGGCATATCAATGGCTACATTATAATTGGTAGCCAATTGTTTTGCGGTGGTTACATATCGATTTCCAGGACCAAATATTTTATCTACTTTAGGAATACTTTCTGTACCAAAAGTCATGGCTGCAATAGCTTGAGCACCACCCACTTTAAAAACTCGAACCTTTCCAAGAAGGGTGGCGACATAAGCAATACTGGGAGTGATTTCTCCAGATTTATCAGGCGGAGTACAAATTATTATTTGACCACAGCGGGCAAGTTGAGCAGGAATTCCAAGCATCAATAAACTAGAAAACAGGGGAGCGGTTCCTCCTGGAATGTATAGGCCAACGGTATCGATACCGCGTTGTTCTCTCCAGCAAACGACACCTTTAGTTGTTGTGATTTCCTGTTTTTTTATTTCTTGTGCTTGATGAAATTTTTTAATATTATCAAATGCCAAAGCAATGGCATTTTGTAATCTTAATGCTACCTTATTTGCTTGGCTTTTTAATTCTTTTTCACTCACTTCCATTGACGACAAGTCAATTTGATCAAATTTTTTGGTATAATTTAAGACGGCTTGATCGCCTTCTTTTTTTACTCGATTAAAGACAGATTGTACGATACTTTCTATCATACCTTTTTCTGAACCTTTAGCTCGCTCTGCCAATTTTGGCCAATCTTTTTGTTTTGGGTTTGATATAAAATTCATGAGGGTTATTTTTAAAATATCATTTTTTCAACAGGAATCATTAGTACACCTTCTGCGCCCGCTTCTTTGAGCTGATCTACTACTTCCCAAAATTCATTTTCTTTAACTAAGCTATGTAAACTAGACCATCCTTCTAAAGCTAAAGGGATGATGGTTGGACTTTTTGCACCAGGCAAAATTTGGCTAATATGTGCAATCGAAGTATTGGGTGCATTCAATAAAATGTATTTATATTTTTTTGCATTTTGAACCGCTTCAATGCGAAATAATAATTGATTTAAGATGCGTTTTTTTTCTTCATTTAGATTTTGATTAGCACAAAGGATGGCTTCAATTTTCATTACTTCTGCTACTTCTTTCAATCCATTGAGACGTAAGGTAGAACCAGAACTAACGATATCACAAACGGAATCAGCCAGACCAATACCAGGTGCAATTTCTACACTTCCTGAGATATTTTCAATAGAAGCATGGATATTATTTTTATCTAGGAATTGTTTTAAGATTTTGGAATAACTCGTAGCAATTTTTTTATTATTGAAATAAGAAAGATCGGTATAATTCGCTTCTTTAGGAATTGCCAAACTCAATCTACATTTTGCAAAACCTAATCGGAACGCGATATCTAAATTACTTTGACTTTCAAATAAAACATCTTCTCCAATAATACCAATATCTGCTACTCCATTGGCTACATATTTGGGGATGTCATGATTTCTTAAAAACAAGACTTCGATTGGGTAATTGCTTGAAGGGGCCACAAGTTTGTGTGTTCCTTTAGATACATTAATATGGCATTTTTTTAGTAATTCAAGACTTAATTCACTTAGGCGTCCTTTTTTTTGTACCGCGATTTTTAGTGTAGTTGACATAGTTTAATATTTTTCAAAAAAAAAAGCCCGCTGTAAACAGCGAGCTTAAAATCCTTTTTAGTTAGAACATAGTAGCACCACCCTTCACCTTTTGGGAAAGTAAAGAAAATTATGGTGATGATGTTTAATAGTCTGACTCATTTTATTAGCTTAGGCTCCCAATATATAGATTCTATTTTTAAATCCAAATATTATTTTGAATTATGTGTTT
Organism: Saprospiraceae bacterium; assembly: GCA_020629935.1. Classification (GTDB taxonomy): domain Bacteria; phylum Bacteroidota; class Bacteroidia; order Chitinophagales; family Saprospiraceae; genus JAHDCJ01. The sequence continues at coordinate 35,489 of JAHDCJ010000041.1, forward strand.
AATTTGACAATTGGAAGAGATATGATAAAGGAAGTTAAAGTATTCATTTTAAAAATTAAATCTAAATACTAATTCTTGTTATCCTAGTTTTTTAAAAATATTAAGAATTTATTTTTGATAAAAAAAAAGAAGCTCTATATTCCCTGTAATCTCGAATTTTGCATATTTCAACAAACATATTATCCAGAACAAAAGAAATACAAATGATGATTGCTTCAGACGCTGTCCCGCAAGCAATCAAATTGTTATTGGATTTTGTAACTGATTTTTCTGCTAATAATGAAGATTTAAATGAAGTTATCGTGTTGAGCTCAAATTATAATCGTTTAGAAACGATTGCTCGACGAAGGTTATTAACTTTTGAAGAATTGGAAGTTAAACAGAATAAATTACTTTATCAGATGTTGGGTTTGTTAGATATGATTAATGAAAAATTACTACAAAAAATGGAAGCATGAGTGTAAGTGATTTTCAACATATCGTTCAAGATTTAAAGAAAGAACTCAAGAATTGGGAGCCTCAAGGTGCTCAGCGATTTCTTTCGTTTGTCGATACTTATGCCCAAGATCGATCTTTATATTATAAGGCTATTTTATTGCATAGAAAAAAAGTGATTGGAAAGGACACTTCAGAAACTACAGCTGAAGGAGAAAATGTATTTGATCAATTGATTGACCAAGTCGCAACAGCGCATATAGAAAATGGAGTTGATTTAAATTTAGGAAATAGAACAGATACTCAATTAGAAAAAATTAGTGCTCGATTAGAGGAAGAGGCCTCTATAAGACCAGTAGTTTTTGAAGGTGAAAATATTTCAAAATCCTATCGTCGATCCTCATTTGAACTAAAAGACATAAATCTTATCCTACGTGCAGGAGAGATAACCAGTGTGATAGGAGAAAATGGAAATGGAAAAACAACTTTGTTTAGAACAATTGTAGGAGAGATTAAGCATTCTTCTGGTATTTTATTTTATCCTGAGATTAATCCTGAAAAAGGAAAGCGCGTACATTGGTCTAAAGTTAATCAAATAATGGCTTACGTACCTCAAGATCTTCCAAATTGGAATCGGTCATTACGAGAGATGATCCAATTTGAAGCAGCTACACATGGTATTTTGGGTGAAGAAAATAAAATTGCAGTAGATTATATTATTCAGCGGTTTGGTTTAGAAGCGCATTTGGGTAAAAAATGGAATGAATTATCTGGTGGATTTAAACTGCGTTTTTATCTAGCCAAGAGCTTGGTTTGGAAGCCAAAATTATTGGTCATTGATGAGCCCTTAGCCAATTTGGACATTAAAACTCAATTGATGGTGTTGAATGATTTAAGAACCTTATGTGATAGTTATAAATATCCATTGAGTATTTTATTAAGTTCTCAACATTTGCATGAAATAGAAGCTGTCTCGGATAATATTTTGTTTCTAAAAGAAGGGGAAGTATCTTATCAAGGAACGCTTAAGGATTTAGGTAAGGACCGCAAAATAAATATGTTTGAATTTTATTGTAGTTTATCATTTACTGAGATCCAAACGATTCTTCAAGATTTCCCTTATGAAAAACTTCACCACAATGGTATTTCTTACGTAATCACCACAAGTCTCAATCAGGAGGCAAATGATTTAATTCAATATTTAATAGGAAAAAGGATTGAGTTGACCTATTTTCGAGATATTAGCAAATCGGTCAAACAATTATTTGAACGATGAGTGTTCAAGAAATTAAAAAATCATTTTTGAAAAAAATAGGAGAGTGGGTCGCGATTCGATTTCCTTATTTGTGGCGCTCTAAGTTATTATATTTTGTTTTCTTTTCTGGAGTTCTATTAAATAGTATAATCTATTTTTATGTGGCTAATACCAGTTTGGATGTAGCTAGTATGCCTTTATATAATCAAATTCAATTGACAATTTATTTCAGTTGGGGAATCGCCTTTTTAGTTTATTTAATATGGTGGTATGATCAATCAAGACACCCTCTTCGAGAAATTGGATGGAATAAATTGGTTTATCTCATTGGCTGTTATGCCCTCTGTATACTTCTTTTGATTTCTAATTGTTTGTTAGCTCCCTATATTTTACTTGCCAAAACTGCGAATCTTTTAACTGAAGAGGATTTACAGACAAAGCAAACCTTTCTTGTTGATAATAGATCTACAAATCGTCATTTATTGAAAGATGAAATTATACGATTTGGGATTTTAGAATCGAATAGTTCCATATTTGAAAATAACGGGAAAGCACTTGTTCCATATTTGAATATCTATAATAGAAAATTAGAAAATATTGAATTTGCCCAAGCCTTTGTAGCTAATAAAAAGAGTATTTGGGATGCTTATTTTGATCTTCGTTATTATTTAGTTGTTATTTTATTATTGATCCTGTTTTTGCTCGTTGGTGTTTTTTCAAAAGTAGTACAGAAGCATATTAAATTTCGACCTTCATTTCATTTTCTGACAAATATTTTCAAGCCGTTGATTAAGGAAGAAAATAAACTTTTGTTGACACATCCATATTTGTGGAGTACTAGGGCTTTTTTATTTATCCCTATAGGTTGTATTCTTGTTTTTAGTCGGTATTTAAATTTTCGGATGCGCGAGGATAATCTAGAACTAGAATTTTACTTTTTGGGGCAAAATGGTACCATAACAATTTTTACTATTATAGGAGCCTTTACTATTTATTTATTTCTTTGGGGTTTCCAGATATTAAAGATTGATATAAAACCTTTTAATAAAATTGATTATTATAAATTAGTTCTTTGCTACTATTCCGTAGTATATATCCCATTTGTTTTTTTGCTTTGGTTATTTCCTTTTCCTGAAAATTTTGAATCCCAGTTAATCCTGATTTATTTTAGTATTAGCCTTGTGTTTCTAAATTTTATTTTTTACTCTAAGTTTATTTTTAAAACTAGGGTTCCAGAACTGATTTTCTTTTTAGTTGTAGGTATTGTACTTCATTTATATAGTTTGAGTTATTTTTCCATAAATGAAATCTTTAATATGCCCTTGATTGATAGAGGATTTGTTTGGCCAATTGTGCAAATAATATATTTGATTATAGGTATAGTGGTTTTAAACAAAATATTAGAATTTAGGAAATACCGAAATCCAGTTATTAATGTTGTTCTTGTATGTTTTCTTCATTGTTTTCTTCCCCTTTTATTATTAGCTTGGTATCCAGTTCTTGACCATGCATTTTTACCAAGTGTATTGCTTATACTGTTAATTGGTGTCAGTTTACTTTTGATCACTTTTTCATTTGAAGCATTAGAAAAATCAGGTCCTGTTTTTTAAGATTCATACACTTAAAAAACAGGACCCAATTATGAATTATATCAAATTCTTTTTATTCAAATTGAAATAAAGAAGAAGTGCAATAAGGGTAAGTGTACTTTCTACTCCTAACCAAGTTAAAACAAAAGAGTTGGGCATACCGTCCATGATTAAACTAAGAAGTCTTCCGATTACAAAACCGCCACCATAGAGTGCGGCAAGTATTAATCCCATCGATTGATTTTTAAAGCCGGCATAGATAATATAAAGTCCTAATAATAAATTCACTCCACCATAAAAGCCCATCGTTGAACTTTTCGCGCTAATATTGGTTAATTGGATGTCTACGTTGTCCATGACAAGTTGTGGTGTGAATAAAGCTTGGATTGCGATACTTAAAAAGGCTAATCCTACTAATGTCAAAAATATTTTAATTCCTGTTTCAATTTTCATGATAAATGCTTTTTTATTAATTAATGATATCACAAAGATCGACCTTTTGTTCTCCACCAATCTTGATTGAGATCAATATTTAGACATGATTAAAAAAATAAACAATGTGGATAGAATCTGTATCTTTGAGATATTATTTTATCCTGAAGAAGAAATTAAACGAACTTCATATGAGTAATCAAAAGGAATTGAAATTTTATAGTAAAGAGGAAGAACGTCTAAATATATTGACGCATGCTTTTGGCTTTTTATTAAGTATCTTAGGATTGGTCTTGCTTACCCTTCAAGCGGTTCACATTGGTAATGCATATCATATTGTAAGTTTTTCAATTTTTGGAGCAAGTCTAATCATTTTATATGCAGCGTCTACAGTATATCATAATTCTAAAACACCCACGATGCGCCGAAAATTGCGTATAGTGGATCATGCAGCTATCTATATTCTTATAGCTGGTACTTATACGCCCTTTGCGCTAGTTACATTAAATGGATGGGTTGGATGGACGATATTCGGTATAGTTTGGGGATTTGCTCTAATAGGCGTAATTCTCAAATTATTTTTTACTGGAAAATATGATTTACTTTCCACTATTATGTATGTCTTTATGGGATGGATTATTGTATTTGCCATGAAACCTTTGGTTCAAAATTTATCTGTTGAAGGAATGACTTGGCTTACTGCTGGAGGAATTGCCTATACGATTGGAGCGGTTTTATATAGTATAAAACGAATAAAATACAATCATGCCATCTTTCATATATTTGTCTTAATTGGCAGCTTTTGCCATTTTATATCGGTTTATTATTATGTGAAATAATTGATTTTTTACTTTAATTTTTTCAGTCTACTCAAGGTTTCTGGTTGCATTGCAAGATAAGAGGCGATGTGCTTTTGTGGAACCAATTGAAAAAGATGTGGGCTTCTAATCATTAATTTATCAAAACGATCTTTAGGTGATAAGCAAAGAAGATCAACTTCTCTTTCCATTCTACTAACTAATACTTGTTCAAGCATTCGATACCAAAATTGAGCAAATTCCAGATGACCATTGATAAACTGGTAAAAGTCGCTTCGTTTTATAGCAATCAATTTTGATTTTTTTATAGCTTGAATAAAATAACCTGAAGATCCTTCACTAACGAAAGCATCAAATGAAGTGAGTAAGGTGTTTGGGTATCCGAAGCCTACACAAACTTCTTCCTTCTCGGCTTCAATATATATTCTAAAAGTACCTGAAAGGATAAAGTATAAGTGATTTTCTTTTCTACCAGGTTGAATTAAAAAATCTTTTCCAGCGATATTAATTTCTTTAGTCCATACTTGACCAAGGGCTAAAATCGCTTCTTCTTTTAATCCAACTTTTGATAGAAGAGAATAGAGTTGGGTATTCATTTTAATGTGGTCGTTAAGGTTTTAAGATTTAATTCCTTCCATAAATGTAATAAACTTTTAATTTTTAAATCAAGGGATTTATAATAATACGTACTAAATTAAATGAATCCCTTATTTAATCTAATAAATAAAAAAAGTGCAATAGCGATATTTTGCTACTGCACTTTTTTGTTTTAAATTATATTGGTGCTATGGTTTAACTACCACTAACTTTTTGGTAGTATAAACTTCACCTATACGTACTTTAATGAAATAATT
>JAHDCJ010000156.1:0-1557 GCA_020629935.1 Saprospiraceae bacterium
CAATAAAAAAGGACTAATATCTACCATCTCTGATTTATGCGTAATCCGAGGGATATCGGCTTTGCCCATAAGTTCTTTAATGTAGTTGTCGTCTAGTAATTGATCTTGAGCCTTCATTTATTGATCCTAATTTAATAAAGTTTTTCGTTGAAGAATCGTTAGATTTTTAAACGTATTATTTATCCTCAACAAAATTTGCCCAACGTCCCATGTATTTGACAAAGGCTTCACCTAGACCTTCCTTACGAAGATAGTCGCTAGTCACGGGCGGACGCGTTGACATAAAGTTTGGATCTTCCATTACCTTTTTAGGAAAGTCATGATGTAAAATGGCAGAGCGCCCAATGGTTACGAAATCTACTCCCGCATCTAATATTTTTTGTACGTCTTCTCCATTTCTGATTTTACCCGCCACGGTTAATTTTACCTTCCTTATATTAAGACTTGTAAAATGAGCAAGAAGGGATTGCGATTGATACTTTTCTTCTTCTGGTTGTTTAAAACAATCCCATAGAGAAATGTCTAAGAAATCAATATTCCCTTCTTCTACAAAACGAAGGCAGACGGTTTTGATTTCTTCCAAATCCATTCCAAATCGTTCAGGAGAAAGCCGAACACCAAGTAAGAATTCTTTACCACAAATTGCTCGAATACCGTCTACGATTTCAAATAAAAGGCGTGATCTATTTTCTAAACTTCCGCCATATTCATCGGTTCGTGCATTAATTTTTTGACTTAAAAACTGAGTGAGTATATATCCGTGGGCGCCATGAACTTCTACTCCGTCATAGCCACTCTTTTGAGCCCGAACTGCCGCAGCTATAAAGTCATCTCGAAGTTGTTTAACCTCTTCTAAGGATAAGGCACGAGTGCCATATTTTTCAATCGCAGAAGGACAAACTGGCGCTTGTTGAATCAATTCCTTTGGCGAACGCATGCCTGCATGATGCAATTGAATCACGGCCAAACTTCCTTCCGCTTTGATATTGGCAGTAAGTTTTTGATGGCCTTCTATATGTAGGTCTGAGAAGATGCCCAATTGCCCAGGAAAGCCTTTGCCGACTTCTTGTACATGAGAAGCACAAGTCATGACCAGTCCAAATTGTCCTTTGGCGCGTAAGGTTAACCAATGCAATTCATCTTCAGATAAGCGACCATCTTCATGGCTTTGCTCGTTGGTTAAAGGCGCTAACATGAATCGATTTTTCATGTGAGCTCCAGAAGTAAATTGTATAGGGGTTTTGGGTAGTAATGTCATAGTTAGATTATATATTAGTACTTAAAGCTAAAGATAAACTTTGATTTTATAAATTAGAAAGAATGATTGTTTGTTGTTTTAAATCGTTGATTTCTTTTTTTTCTTAACATATGCCTATCGTTTTAACAAAACAATAACATGAAATGGCTTACCTAAGTTCTTAGTTGATGAACAAAAAAAACTATATTTAGGTCTCCCTATTTTTTAACTAAAAAAACAATAGTATGAAAACTTTGCAATTAGTACTGTTAGTGATCCTTTTTACATTGGCATCTTGTACTCAGGATAAAACCACGACG
>JAHDCJ010000156.1:1657-3030 GCA_020629935.1 Saprospiraceae bacterium
AATGAACGTTATGGCAAAACGGTAGAAAACGATTTTATTTCCACAGAAAAAAATGCAGTATCTACTTTTTCCATAGATGCAGATGGTGCTTCTTACAGCAATATTCGACGTTTTATTATGGAAGATCGTAGGCTTCCTCCTAAAGAGGCAGTACGTACAGAAGAGCTAATTAATTATTTTGACTTAGACTATCCGTTTAATAGTAAGGAAGACCCCATTGCACTTAATGGTGAGGTGAGTGCCTGCCCTTGGAATAAGGATAATAAATTGGTTCGGATTGGAATTAAAGGCCAACCTTTAAATACTAAAAAACGGAAGCCCGCAAATTTTGTTTTTCTTATTGACGTCTCTGGTTCGATGTCTGGCTACGATCGACTAGAACTTTTAAAGCGTGGATTTGCACAATATGTTCGAGCAATGAATGAAGAAGATCGGATTGCGATTGTGACTTATGCAGGGTATTCCGAATTGGCCTTGCCAAGTACTTCAGGAAGAAATAAAGATAAAATTTTTGATGCCATTAATGGCCTAGGTGCAGGCGGAAGTACGGCAGGAGCAGATGGAATTAATACCGCTTATGAAGTCGCAAAGAAGCATTTTATAAAAGGAGGGAATAATCGGATTATTTTAGGAACTGATGGCGATTTTAATGTAGGCATTTCTGATCATAGTACATTGGTTAGGTTGATTGAAGCGAAACGCAAGTTGGGCATTTATCTTACCGTGCTCGGTGTAGGGAGAGGAAACTTGCATGATCATACAATGGAACAATTAGCAAATAAAGGAAATGGGACTTATGAGTATATCGACAATGTGAATCAATTAAATAAGGTCTTTATTTATAATTCGAGTAAATTTGCTACCGTGGCAAAAGATGTAAAAGTCCAAGTAAATTTTAATCCTGAAAATGTTAAATCTTATCGGTTGATAGGTTATGAAAATCGACTCTTAAATGAAGAGGATTTTGAAGATGATACTAAAGACGCAGGAGAGATTGGTGCGAATCAAAATATCACGGCCTTATATGAAATAGTACCAGCGAGAAACAAACAATTTGATGTGCCTACATTTACCATAGATTTTAGATATAAGCAACCTGATTCTGATATTAGTTCTCCTATGAAGATGGAAATTTTTGATCGAGAAAAGTCATTTGACTTAGCCTCAGAACAAATGAAATTTGTTTCTTGTGTTGCTTCTTTTGCAATGATCCTTCAAGATTCAGCACATAAGGGAAGTAGTAGCTATGATAAAATATTGACTACCTTGCAAAAGTTAAAATTGGAAGATGACTATGGATTCAAAAAGGAATTTGTAGCCTTGGTAGAAAATGCAAAACGGATATAATATTATTGTGGGGGTGCAATGCATTG
>JAHDCJ010000156.1:3130-7669 GCA_020629935.1 Saprospiraceae bacterium
AATATCAATAATAATTTTTATTCGATTTTTATTCGATTTTTATCATATAAACCAATCAAAACGCTTCCGCCGTTTTCATCTACTTTTAATCCGCCGTATTCTGCCTTTTCGTACATGGGGCCATCACCTTCTTGGAAGAAAAAAGATTCGGCACCAATGTTTATTCCTTGCCAATCTCTTTTGGTATATTCAATAATAAATTCGCCTGCATTTTTGGGGCTTATGTGGTCTTGCAATCGAACACGTTGAGCTACACCGACGGAATCTAATCGAACGACACAATATCCGCGTTTGGAAATTTCTTCATGCCGAGGAACATTAAGTGTAATGGCATAATTTAGCCACATAAAATCACCTTGCATTAAAGAACGTGGATCGACTGGAGCAAGTTCTAATAAAACCAATTGTCCTTCCTCTATCAACGTCTCTTTTTTAAGAATAGAGCAATTGAAAATAAAAAGCAATAAAATCAAATTAATAAGAATGATCGCCAGTTTATATTTCTTCATGAGCTACGGTTTTTTTATTAATGAAAAAATAGAACAAACAGCATAAAACACCAGAGGAAAATAAAATGATGGATTTGGTCAATAGCGTTAAATTGAGGTCGTAATAGTATTGTGAAATAAAATAACTTAAAGCAATAATACCCAACACAAAACTTGTTTTATAATTGACCAAATAACTGCACAAAATAATGAGAATGGCTCCTAAGATAGACGGCGCATAAAAAATGCTCGCAATGGTTAAACTACTCAATAGGAAAATGCCGATTTGATGTAGGCTATTACGGATATTTAAAATTTGAATAATTTGATAGATTAAAAATAATAATACCAAAATGATAGCAATAGAAGATAACCAAATTTGGTTTTGATTAATCGGAATTAAAAATCGTTTGCCAATAGCAATTAACCCAAACAGTAAAGCGAAAACTAATCCAATTCGTATCGGATCGTAGCGTTTAGAAATGGAAGGATGAAAAGAAATAAGCTTGGCTTCATTTTGAAAAACATAGGCTAATAATAAGGTGACTACGGTATTATAGACATGGATAAGATGAAAAGATTCTATAATGACTATATGTCCAATGAGACTTGCTCCTATAATCAGTATGGAGATAAAAGTAAGCATATAATTGGAGGTGAGGAACATCGCAATCATTGCAATTACCATAATGATAAGCGGAACTGTATTTTCATTTATTTCCATTAAAACTAAGCCCCCAATAAGTAAGGCGAAACCACATACAAAGGTTGAAATACTAAAGGTGTCAAAAATGAGGGATGCATTTAATTTAGTTAACGTGATTCCTGTAATAATAAAAATACTACCCAAAATCAATAATCCAAATTCAGAATTATAGAGTCCAGCAAAGGCTAAAAAACCAAGAAATGCGATTGTGGCAATAAAGCCTCCGCAAATAGAAAGTATTTTAATGACTAAAGTAGATTGATTATCTAATTTATGTTTAAAAGCTTCAAGAATGGCTTCTTCGTTATGGACAAATTGATCTCCTTCAGAAGCAACCAATCTTGCCAAAATTTCTTTTTTGTGGTTTATTGGTTCCATTGTTTTTGAAGTTTAATGAGCTGAATAATTAACACAGTTACACTAACGATAACGAAAATACTAATCAAGAAAAAGATACTCCAGTCATCAGCTATTTTTAATAGTAAAGCGGAAATGATAATGATTAAACTAAAAGGAATAATCGCCAAATAGAAACTCCTTTTTTGTTGTAATCCATAGCGTATGCCTAGTCCATAAAAAGCAATAGTTAAAATTAATAAAAGATAAAAAGAGGGTTCAAAATCAAAAATGCCTAAACAAATTCCCATCGTACTACAAGAAACTACCGCTAAAGATAAGATGTTGGTAAACCAATTGGGAGGGTCAATTTCTTCTATAAATGTTTTTCCAAGGATAGTGATTGTTAGAAATAAAAGATTAATGACAAATAAGATAGTAAGGATAAATATAGGTTCCCAATTATAGGCTACTTGTTGCGCATACAATACAATGGTTGTATTAACCAAACCAATAAAGAGCAACCATAAGGGCGCAAAATTAGAGACTAAAGTCCAAAGCGTAATAAACAATGTCCAACTTAAAAAGAAGTCATAGGCATTGGCGCCTGTTTGATAAACTTGTCCAAATACAGCAAACAAAACGCCGACTAACATCGAAGCACCCGTCAATAATATTTGCTTGATATCTAAACGGATTTTAGAAAAAACAATAACCAAAGTGATTACAATCAACAAGCCCTGAATGAGGCCCATTTTGATAAACTTATGCAAATCAGCCCAATTGTATGCAAAGAAAAATAAAATGCCTGCGGTAGTAAAACAAATACCGAGTCCGATAAAAAACAATCGAAGAAATTTTAACCAAGCGGTTTGGTCATTGTAGATGTCGCGCTTTAATAATTGATTGATACTTTTCGAAGACCAATTGCTATGCTGACTTATGATTTGTATATCCTCTCTTCCAATTTTTGTCATATCATTGCTTTTGTTTATGCGTTAAGATAGAAATAAAAATAGGAATTCGTTTTATTCTTTTTCTTCTGAGCTCCGATTGAAGTAATTACATTGATAATTAATCCATTGATTAGTTTGAAAATCAAATGCCCCTTCCACTTGAATTTGCCTGTCGTAATCTATGTTTCGATTTATACAAAAGGTATAATGAAATTCAGTAATCTTCTTTACAAAGAAAAAATTATTAGCTGTGACCCATTGCAATTCGGTCGCTTTCTTTCTAAGTAGTTCCAGAAAATTAATTTTGATAATGTCTTTTTTTGTTCGAGAAAAGAAAAAGATATAGGCACAATCATCGTTTTTAAATAGAAAAGAATATTGGAAATGCCTGTTGATTTTTAAACGATTTTTCCATTGTGATTCGGGTAAATAACAAAGATCAATATAGAGATATCGATTAAGTAATGGATGGTCTATTTTTCGCATCAAAGCGGAAAGTAGCTGAAAAGCTGCGTCACCATAATCTTGATCTTCAAATTCAAGCATTCCTGTATGATGGAGTTCCTTTTTACTTTGTTCTAATTCTTTTTTATCTCTACAATGCTCTAATCTTATATACCGATGTCTTGTAGAAAGATATGCCGTAATCTCATTGAATTTAATTTCTTTGAGACCAAGACCCGCGATTTTGTTTTTTTCAAAATTGCCAAATACTTGGGTGATGTTTTTTGTGCTGGGGAGACATTCTTTTGTACATTTATGGATCGTGTCTTTATTTAATGTATCATGATGATGAACTATTTCTTCTGAAGAAATAAAGAAATCATATAGGTTATCGCAAGAATAGACTTCGATGTTTTTTTTATTTTCTTCAAATGTTTTAATGAATGCCTGCATATGATGTCTTATGGTTGAAGGAGTGAAGATCAGTTAAAGATATTAGATTTTTAAAGATTAAGATTTGGTATCTATGACACTGGAATTTACTTCATCAAAACAAATTTAAAATATTCGTGTCCATCATCAGGGTCTATTAATGTTTCTCTTTTGTCAATACCCCATTTTTCCAGTAAAGCAAGAGAGTTGATATTTTTTGGGCTTACGGTAGCAATGATTCTTTTATTCCATTGATGTTGTTGTACTTTTAGAAAATCTAAAACGGTGGTCATCAGTCCTTGGCGGCGAGCATCAGGGTGAATCATGTATACAATTTCTAATTCTTGATCTGTGGTGTGTTCGGTTTCTTTAATCTCTAGATGTCCACAAAGTTGATCATTTTTATAGATGCCGAAAATCCACCACCATCTTTTTTCAGTACGTTCATAAATAGAAAATGTAGACTGGAATACTTTACGTTCCTTGCGTTCATTTCCCGTCGCACCTCCCATAAATTGGAGAGACGCTTTATCGGTTACGATTTCTACAAATCGATCTTCGTCTTGAGGTTCATATGCTTTTAAAGTAATCTGATTAAATGTTAAGGTAGGAGGATACATATTGTTAAGTATAAAAAATCAAGATTTCAAAAGGAGATATTAAATGTTCTTTTCTTTCCTTTCTTTTCGAAGGGTAAATGAATTTAGTATTTCTTCTCCAATAGGTTGGTATTCTTTGAAGGTAGATTGTTCTGTGGTGAAGGTGAGAATGTAAGCTTCTTTTTCAACGATTAAAAAATATTGTTCAAAGGTTAGATTAAATACTCCTTGATCTGCGGTGTAGACTAATTTATGAAATTCGTGATCTTCTTCTTTTATTCTTTTGCTCTCTAATATTTTACTATTGGTTGCTAAGGTATTTATTTGTTCTTCGGATAGTTTAGTGAATTGATCAAGATCCATGTTTAGCGCAGAAAGGTCTTGCTTCATTATATTTACATTTTCTCTAAATTGATCCTCCTTTCCTTCAAGAGGGGCGAATAAAATTAAGGAAGCTCCCATAAGGCCACTTTCATTGACTTCCCAATTTGTAGGATATTTGATGTCGAAAAAATCAGATTGGTAATTTTCCCAAGTGACCTCTTTAGATATTCCTGTGGTCTTATTTGATCCAGTGG
>JAHDCJ010000157.1 GCA_020629935.1 Saprospiraceae bacterium
ATACTTTTTAAACAACTTCTAAATATAATCTTTTTATTCCAAAGCCTTTTTAATTTCAAAATGAGTTTTATTACTTTTAGCCAACTAATCCCAATAAGTACTAGGACAAAATAAATCAAGAGGAAAAACATTTATAATAGGACACCAATGATCTTTAAAGGTAAAACCAACGAATATTTACAAATTGTAGAAATCCAATGCAATAATGGATTAGTTACTAGGGAACCATTGGAAAGCCCATTGACCTTTCTTTGGTTTCAAGAAGATCAACAAATTATCAATATTGACAATGTAGATTATACTACTAAAAAAAATCAGATCTTTTGCCTTACTGAATTTCATAAAGTGAATATTCAAGAAATTTGCAATGCAAAGATGATTTGCTTCAATCGGTCGTTTTATTGTATTTTAGATCATGATAACCAAGTAGGATGTAAAGGAATTTTATTTTTTGGCGCTTCTCAATTACCAATCATTGATATTCGCGATCAAGACTTAGAAAAGTTTCAAACGATTTGGAAGATGTTTGAATTAGAGATGGAAGATCATGATGATTTACAATTGGAGATGTTGCAATCTATGCTTAAACGGTTTATCATTTTGTGTACCCGAGTCTATAAAGCACAACAAAATTATAGTCCACTAAATAATACAAAAGTGGATTTAATCCGAGAATTTAATTTCTTGGTTGAACAGCATTTTAGGACAATACACACTGTCGCTGAATATGCCGCCATGCTTCATAAATCACCCAAAACGCTTTCCAATTTATTTTCAAAAGTAGCGGACAAATCGCCTCTACAATATATTCATCATCGAAAAATGTTGGAAGCTAAACGATTATTGGGATATACCAACAAGTCGGTCAAAGAAATTGCCTATGAAATTGGCTTTGAAGATGTGCAGACTTTCGGACGGTTTTTCAAAAAAATGGAAGGCATGTCCCCTACGGATTTTAAAGAAAAAACGAATCCTAAGTCCACATAATTCAGATTTGGGAAGTCTGGCCTACTCCTAGGGCATTCTTACCTATTTATTCCCCTTCTTTTTATCGCATCTTTGTATTGTCAAATAATTAATAACCATTCAATACTTAGATTATGATTAAGTCAGTAAATAATTCAAACTTTAAAGAGACCATCAATAATAACGATGTGGTACTTGTAGACTTCTATGCCGAATGGTGTGGCCCATGCAAAGCCTTGCATCCTGTGTTAGAATCTGTAGCCACTGACTTTGAAGGGAAAGCGGTGATTTCAAAAATTAATGTAGATCAAAACCCAGAGCTGTCTCAACAATTTGGTGTACGTAGTATTCCGTCTCTTTTTTATTTCCAAAACGGAAAATTAATTGAACACGAAACGGGATATAAAAGTAAAGAGGAAATTACGGATAAATTAACTCAACTTTTGAGTAACTAAATATTTAGGTTCTTACTTCTTATAGAATAATTTTAAGCCTCCATTGCAAAATATTTTGCAGTGGAGGCTTTCTTAAATAAAAGATGATTTAATCTTTTTTAGATTTTTGTACACTAAAAACCTATCTTGTGAAGGAAAGTTAAATGCAATAAATATCATTAAATTTAAGTAGCATTTAAGTATCAAAAAAACAAGAATAACTATGGGACTATTTTCTAAATTATTTCGAAAAAGCGGTGAGGACAAAAATGTACGTCAAAGAGAAGATCAACCTGATGTGGTGGATATTCAATCGGAAGACGAACGAATGAATTGGGCTATTGAAAAAGCTAATCTTACTTTACATCATTTTGAAGAATGTTTAAAAAACCCTTCCGACATTCAACAATATTTTTCCATAAAAGTAAAGATCATTGATGGCAACAAAGTAGAACACCTTTGGCTGACCAACCCTAGCTTCGATGAAGAAGGAAATCTTTTTGGTGTAGTTGGCAATAATCCTATTGATGTACAAACCGTAGCGCTCAATCAAAAAATCGGTATTGATCGCGCGCTAATTTCTGATTGGATGATTGTTGAAAATGGTCGACTCATTGGAGGGTATACCATTCGAGCAATTCGCGATAGTTTACCTGCCAATGAAGTAGCTAATTTTGATAAAGGATTGGGAGGAATGATCGTAGATGAAGGCGAAGATTATTTTTTACCTTCAAATGAAACACCCGAAGGTGCCATTGTACAAATTGAAGAAGCCTATAATGAAGATGATTTGGATAAAGTGTTAGCTTGTAAAGACTTTACTAAAGAAGCAGAAATGATGCTCGCCAAATTGGAAACAAAAGATTTAGGAAAAGAAATTTTAGAACAAACAGCCGAAGTGCTTCAGCTTTCATTTTTAAACTCCATAAAAGAAAATGGAATGCCTAAATTTAATGGTATTAAACGTGCATTTCCCAAAAGAGAAAAGATCAATGATCAACATATGATCATTACGGAAGTTTGTTATTATCCAGATGGAGGAAAATCCATTCAACGAATAAACACTATAAACACTGGGACGGGTTGGAAAGTACTCGCTCCTGAAAATTAAAACTTGAAGCGATAACTCATGAATAAAACATTTCTATTTATCCTCGTTACCCTTTGTCTATATACGAGTTGCAAAACCGAAGTCAAAGAAAATAAAGCGCCTGAAAAAAGTATTGCTGAACTTAAATTGTCCACAAATCTAAATGAGTATTTTACGGCATTAGCAAAACTCAAAAAATTTAATGGGGGTTTATATGTTAAACAAGATGGGAAGACTATAATCAAAAAGACCTTCCACATGACCACAGATCCTAAAAGCACGTTGCATACTTCTATAGAATCTCAATTTGATATCCATTCGATTTCTAAGGTGATGGCGAAAGCTTGTTTGGTCAAACTAGAAGCAGAACAAAAAATTAGTAAACAAGATAAATTGTCGAAGTTCATTCCTGATTTTCCTAGAGGTGATGAAATTACTATTGATCATTTATTGAATAATACGGCTGGCTTGCCTAGAGAATTAAGCGGAACGCATGACGATTTGATTGAAAAGACACCCGATCAATTGGTTGAATTAATTAAAAAAGAAAAATTATCGTTTGCTCCTGGAACCGATAACATGTATTCCAATTTAGGTTTTCAATTGATCTATTATATTATTTCTACTATTGAAAACAAGCCTTTTGTGCAAATGGTAAAGGATGAATTTTTTGATCCATTAGGTATGAAGGATTCGGGTGCTCATTTTTATTTAGACAAAAAAAATCTAAAGACACTCGTAACCAATCATGAGGCAGGAGATGACGGAGTAGAAGCAGTACCCAACATTGAACCTGATGGGAAAAATCAAGCAAAAATTTATTCTACGTTAGAAGATTTAATGAAATTCATTGATCATGTAAAAGAAGAACCTTATGCGTCAAAATTAAAAAGAGCCAACGGTAACATTGGTTGGTCTGGAGGTGGAGATGGTATTCTTTCTCATGCCAATGCCGTTATTAAATCCAATTATGAAATCACTATGTTTTCAAATTATGATGAAATTCCTTTTGGAGAAATTTTACAAGATGTAGAAAAAATCATGACGAAACAGCCTTATAATTTACCCAAAGAAATAAATAGAAAAGCCGTCAAGCTGCCATTAGAAATTATGGAACGCTATGTAGGAAAATACTACATGAAGGAATTTAATGAAGATGAATTTGAAATCAGAATTGAAAACGGAGGCTTTGTTTTTTATCAAAATGGAGAAAAAAATGCTGAATTAGAAGCAGAAAATGAAAACACCTTATTTGCCGATTCAAAATCAGAAGATTGTTTTGTTTTTGAAAAGGATGAGGGAGAAGATTACAAATTAATTTTCCATTATAAAGGGATGAAGATTGAAGGAAAGAAAAAGTAATTTTTTTTAAGCTCGACCATTATTGTTCGACCAAGTCGGGAATGGAAAAATAGAATGTAGCTCCTTTTCCTTCAGCACTAATTGCCCAAACTTTTCCTTTATGTCGTTCAACGATTCGTTTAACATTGGCAAGCCCAAGGCCTGTCCCTTCAAATTCTTCTTCTGTGTGAAGTCGAGCAAATAGATTAAATAATCGTGGAGCATATTCCATATTAAACCCTATTCCATTATCTTTAACAGCAAAAACCATGGCATCATCTTCTTTATTTGCACTCACTTCAATAATAGGCTGATGCACCTTACTTGAATATTTAACCGCATTATGAATTAGATTAAAAAAGACTTGTTCAATTAAAACAGCATCTCCTTTAATTTTAGGCAGCAAGCCGATTTTAAATAAGGCAGGAGGATCTGTTTTCAATACATTCATAGAGTCGACAATCTGGCCTACGAGCTGATGTGTATCAATAAGTTTAATGTTTTTATTCGTTTCTTCCATCCTAGCGAATTTCAACATTTCAGAAATCATATTATTCATCTTCGTGGCTGATTCTTCTACATATTGGAAAAGTTCTTGCGTATCCTTATCTAATTTTTCAACTTCTAATTTTTCTTTCAAAAGAGAAATGAAACTATTGATATGACGAGTTGGGGCTTTTAAATCATGACAAACAGAAGCCGCGAAATTACTTAACTCTTTATTTTTTTGTTCTAATTTCTTCGTTTTTTCTTTAAGTTCTGAATTACTTAATTTCAAACTCATTTCTGCTCGTTCTCTTCCCCAAACTTCACGTTGGATTGCTCTATGTTGAGAAATAGCACGTTCAATACGAACAACAAGCGCATCGATATCCATTGGTTTTTCAATAAAGTCTGCACCTCCATTTCGCATAAATTCAGTAACTAAATTAATTGAAGAATGCGCCGTCATCATAATCACAGGAAGCGTATAAGTTTTTGAAAATTCCAAGAAAAAATCAAAGCCTGAAATTTCAGGCATCATGTAATCTAAGAGTACTAAATCTATTTTTTCATCGGCTAAAATTTGAAGTGCAGATGATCTATCTTCAGCAATAAAAACTTCATAATCTAGTTTTGTAAATCGACGTTTTAGCATCTGTAAAATGCCCTTTTGGTCATCAACAACAAGAAGACGATCTACATTTTTTATATTTTGATTTAGCATATCCATTTTATTGAACGCTTGATAATAATTCGATAATCTTCGATTCAAAATCTAATCCTACAGGTTTGGCAATAAAATAGTCACATCCAGCAGCTATCGTTTCTTGAGTATCTTTTGCACGTACAGAAGCGGTACACGCAACGACTAATTTTTTATATCCATTTGCTCTAAGGGTTTTGACCATCGTATAACCATCCATCACTGGCATTTGAATATCCATTAAAATAAGGTCAGGCATTAAATCCCAGGCTTTTTCTATACCTATTTTCCCATTAGGTGCGGTATGAATAGTGACTCCAATTTTTTTCAATCTTCGAATCAACATTCGAACAATTTTTTCATCATCATCTACAATGAGTATTGTTTTATCTTTCATAATGTTATAAGTCAAGTAATGGAATTGTAATTTTAAATTGACTACCAATCCCGTACTCGCTTTCTACACTTATTGTTCCTTTATGCATTTCCATTATTTTTTTACTAATTGCTAAGCCTAAACCCGAACCACTTGCTGCCCGAACAGAAGAACTATCAGCTTGTTTAAACACTTCAAATATTTGTGATTTATATTCTTTTTGAATACCACAACCGGTATCTTTTACGATAACCTCTCCTTGATTGTTTCTGACTTGAGCTATTATTTCCACACTTCCTTCTTTAGTAAATTTTGCGGCATTCCCTAATAAGTTAATGATCACTTGTTTCATTCGTATGGCATCTCCCATAAAATTAAAATCTTCAATTTTTTCTTTATAGACTAAGCCTTTTTTGGTAATCAGTGGCTTTACTAAATGCAAAGATTCATGGATACAATTTTCGACTGACAAAGGTTCTATATTCAATGTCAACCTTCCTTCCTCAATTTTAGAAATATCTAGTAATTCGTTAATTAAACGCAAAAGATGAATTCCTGATTCCTCAATATCCGTAGCAATTTCTGAAATTTCTTCATTATCTGGCAAATCGGTTGGATCTGTTAATAATGGCAAGTTTCCCAACATCACCGTTAAAGGCGTTCGTAATTCATGACTAATGACATTTAAAAATTCTGCTTTAGATTTACTCGCAGATTCTGCCTTTTGTTTCGCCTCAAACAAAGCTTGTTCCATTTCTATACGTGCTGTTATATCATCTTGCACCCCAACAAAACCGATTAAACTTCCCTCTTCAAATATTGGAGAGATACTTAATTCATTCCAAAATTTCGTACCATCTTTTTTATAGTTAAGTAAAATCACTTTACATGATCCTCCTTCTTTTATAGTATTCCGTATTTTATCCAACTGTTTTTGATCGGTATCTGGTCCTTGAAGAAATCGGCAATTCTTACCTAAACTATCCTCTTCTGAGTATCCAGTCATTTCTACAAAAGCAGGATTGACATAGCTCAAAGGCATGTCAGCTATAGTGGCATCAGCAATTACAATTCCTGTAGTAGAACTATCAATAGCCCGTTTTAATACGGTTAACGAATCTAGGTTTTTCATACATCAAATCATTGGGCTTGGTTAAAGCTATTTTTGATAATACTACAAATTACGGGTTTTATTCTTTCTAATTCTACTTGTTTTGAAAGAAATTGCCTCATCTCCTAGAAAGTCGCTAAATATCTACTCTAAATTAAAAAAATAAAAGCGATAAAATCAACTTCTAATTATTGAGGTTGTCGAAAAGCTATTGTATGAAGTTGTTTAAACATCGCAAAAGAAAAAATTTTAATCTTCTTCCTTCTCCCATGCACTAAATGGAAATTTAATCAAACTGGAGTTATAATATTTTGGATCTTCCGTAACTTCTTTTCCTATCCAAGCAGGCCATGTTATTTTTTGGTCTTCGCTGGTCAGTTCTACTTCGGCTACTTCTAATCCTTGATTAGCTCCTTCAAAAATATCGACTTCCCAAAGAAGTTCTTCGACTTGTATAAGGTATCGTTTTTTCGCTATAATAGGTTGTTCGCATAAGGCTAATAAATCGATGGCTTCTGCATAAGGAATGCTATACTCAAATTCTAATCGCGTCATTCCTTTATTCTTTCCTTTGATGGTAAGAACACCTTGTTCGTCCTTTATACGTATCCGTACCGTTCGTTCGGGCACTGTACTTAGATAACCTTGTTTGATTTCAGTTATTTTATGCGCCAAGGATTTCCAAGTTTCATTTTTGATTAAAAATTTTCGTTCGATTTCTAGTCCCACAATTATTTGATTTATTGTTATTATTTTATAAAAATCATGTTCCTTATTTTTTACTCAACCCCATTTAAACCGTAGGCTGATTCTTCAGTTGATTTGTCCTAAGAATTAAATAGAGTGCAAATCCTGCGGCTACTCCGGGAATAATTCCTATGAGTAAACAAAACCATCCATATTTTACTTTTGGGTATTCGTAGATGACCCAAAGTAATAAAATTGCCCAACAACAAAGGACGTCAAACGAATATCCAGAAGAATAAGGATTGACAAATCCAGCGGCAAAAGCACCTATAATATCAGGGTTTTCAATTTGCGGCGGAACGACTACGATGCAAAAGAATAAGATAAAAGTTATTCCTACTAAAGCGAGTCCTATTTTAAATATTTTATCGTTCATTTTTTAT
>JAHDCJ010000042.1 GCA_020629935.1 Saprospiraceae bacterium
AAAGTAAAAACGAGATCATTCTTCTATTGAGTGATCTCGTTTTTTTTATTCTCTTTTATTTGTTTCATATACTTTCACATGATGTGGAAATTCTTCTCCAAAGAATGGATAAGCTATCCCTTGTAGGCTAAGTACAAAACCTTCTTCATCCATCCCTTCTATTTGATTGCCTATACCCTTGATTTCAATACCCTTTGAGTTAGTCACTTTTAAACTGGGAATACTTCGAGTTCCAATAAAATTATTTGCAGGATCATCATCTATATCTATTTGATGATCTTGACAATACGTTTTAATATATTCATAATCGAAATTTTCAATATTGCTCTTTATTTTACCAAAAACTACGCCCATTGGTGGATCTGCATTTTCAAATTTAGTATATCCAATAACTTCTCCTCCTAGATAAATCGTGTATATCTTTTCCATTATTTCAATTTTTGGTTGTAAATATATAAAAAAATCATATGCAAATAAAAGCAATAAAGAATGAAGATTAAATTGAATTCAGCAATTTAATCCCAAAGCAATCATCCAAAAAACAATACTTAAATAACATTTTCTATCCTCCTTTTTATGTCATTCTTTCTTTTCAAAAGACCTCAAACGTACTATTCTTATTTTTTATATCGTTGTGTTCATGTGGTCTTATTCAATCATAAAAATAAAACCTTATGCATAATAAAATCAGATTAAATTATTTCATGCTCTTATTGGGTATGGTATTAATAGCTTCCTCTTGCCAAAGAGAAGAGGAGGAAGAAATGATCCCTATAGGAAATATTCCTGAAATTGGTGCATTACCAGAATCTGTACTATCCCCAAATGAGAATCCATACTCCAATGAAAAATTTGAATTGGGACGAGCCTTATTTTGGGACCCCATTCTTTCTGGTGCTAAAGATGTAGCTTGTGTGTCTTGCCATCACCCCAATTTTGGTTATGCGGATGGACGTGATCTTTCTTCTGGCGTCAATGGCATCGGACTTGGGCCTAATAGAGTAAATGGAGATGTGGTAAAAAGAAATTCACCAACTATTCTCAATACTGCGTTTAATGGAATTGATCTTGCAGGAAATTATAATCCCGATGCGGCTCCTATGTTTTGGGATAATCGAGCGATGGGGCTGGAAGAGCAAGCTCTTTTGCCTATTTTATCTAAAGAAGAAATGCGAGGTTCTGAGATTGCAGAAGACGATATCGTAGACAGTCTCATTCAACGTCTTAATACCTTACCTGCCTACCGCACATTATTTGTCGAGGCTTTTGGTGATGCAACCATAAATCAAAATCGGATTGTCCAAGCAATCGCTACTTTTCAGCGCAACATCTTGGCCAATAATAGTCGATTTGATCAATACATGCGCGGTGATCTCAATGCACTAAATAATCAAGAAATCGAAGGTATGAATACTTTTATTAGCGTAGGTTGCGCCAACTGCCATAGTGGACCTATGTTTTCCGATTTTCAACTGCATACTTTAAGTGTGCCAGATCATGCGTTAGTTGATGACGACGGAGCTACAGGAAATTTTGATTTTCGTACACCTTCTTTACGAAATCTAAATTTAACTGCTCCTTACATGCACAATGGAAGCTTTGACAACTTGCGTGAAGTCCTACGATTTTACAATGATATTTCAGGAGGCAATGCCAACTCACAGAACCCTAATGTAGGCAATAACCAGATTGATCAAGATGCTCGAAATTTAAGACTCAACAACGGCCAGGTCAACGAAATTATTACCTTTTTAAATACATTAAATGATGAAGATTTTGACCGATCAATTCCTCAAAATGTACCTAGTGGACTTTCTGTAGGAGGACGTATTGATTAACCTGTTGTTTTAAAATTTATAAAAAAGCGTTTCGATCAGGTGTACTTTTATTGTAGAAATTATTGAAAGTACACCTGATCAAACCCCAATGATTTTAGTCTGCCTCTCGATGATCTTTAACAAAAGGTAGGCGTTCCATCTTTTTCACTTCTATACTAGGAAAGCCAAAATCTTCTACAATTTTTCCATAGATTAGATAAACTCCTTTTCCTCGAAATGGTGCTTTTTCTAAAGAGGGAGGAAAATGGGTACTGTCAAAATAATGCCCTTCTTCATCAAGCCAAGTACCAAAATACATGCGTCGACCATTAGAAGTAGTTACTGTTTTTTTCACCACATAATAACCCAACATTTTTACCCATTGACCTTTTTTGCTTTTCATCTGTTTAGCCAAAATTGTACCAACTGATTTTTTTTCAATTAAATCAAAAGGCGCACATAAGGGAAAACCTAAGAGCTCCATTTCATCAAAAGATTGATCAAAAATACCATCTTTTAAATCAGGTAAATCTAATCGAGGTAGGCTTTCTTGAAATAAGACTGGACTACCACAAAATTTTTCTTTTGGATTAAATACCGCATTCTTTTCCCACATCAATTCATACTTACTCAAGCCTGTAAATCGAAAAGCACCTACCCGAATGAGCAACTCCAATTGACTTCCACTTATGGAAACACGATGCGTAAAGTCTTCTAAATTTCGAAAGGCACCTTCTGCATTACGTTGCGCAATAATCTGTCGAACCAATTTCTTTTCTAATCCTTGAACATGAATATACCCTAAGTAAATATCGCAATCATAAATGGTTGTCAACAACAAGCTTTTATTTATACAAGGTGGATGAATATTTGCGCCCCACATTCGCGCTTCATGCACATAATATTCTGTAGAATAAAAACCACCAAAATTATTAATGACCGCTACCATAAACTCTAAAGGAAAATAGGCTTTTAAATATAAACTTTGGAAAGACTCTACTGCAAAACTCGCAGAATGTGCCTTACAAAAAGAATACCCCGCAAAGCTCTCTATTTGTCGCCAAACTTCTTTGGTTAATTCCAAATCATGCCCACGATCTTTACAATTTTTAAAATATTTTTTTTGCAATCGATGAAAGGTATCCGACTCCTTTTTCTTACCCGACATCATTCGCCGCAACACATCCGACTCATCTAAATCTAAACCTGCAAAATGATGCACCACTTTCATCACATCTTCTTGGTAAACCATCACACCAAAAGTTTCTCCAAGATGTTCTTGAAAGACGTCATGTAAATACTCAAAGGCATAAGGATTATGAAAACGATAAATATATGCGCGCATCATTCCTGACTTTGACACTCCTGGTCGAATAATCGAACTCGCTGCCACCAATTGAATATAATTATCGCAACGCAACTTACTCAGTAAACCACGCATAGCGGGAGATTCAATATAAAAACAACCAATGCAATGTCCTGACTTTAATTGACTACGCACCCTTTCATCTTCTTTTATTTTTTCTAAATCAAAAATATCTACAGCGCGTCCTTTATTCTGTTTGATCAATGCAACCGCATCTTTAATATGCCCCAATCCCCGTTGACTTAATACATCATATTTATGAAATCCTCGATCTTCTGCTCCGTACATATCAAAATGTGTAATGGGAAATCCTTTAGGCATCATCTGTAATGCGGTATATTCATAAATTGGCTTTTCGGTAATCAATACTCCACCTGCATGAATGGATAAATAATTGGGTAATCCTTCAATCAACTTTCCATATTTAAAAATGGTTTGTGCCAATTCATGATGCTTTTCAGTTTCTAAAGGGGCTTTAGCAATTTGATCAATTGCAGGCTTAGGTAATCCAAAAACTTTTCCGAGTTCACGTACTATAGATCGATACTTAAACGTATTGTAGGTCGCCAGTAAAGCCGTATATTCTTTTCCATATCGCTTAAAAATATAATCGGTTACATCATCGCGTTCATCCCAAGAAAAATCAATATCAAAATCAGGAGGCGAACTTCGATGCGGATTGATAAATCGTTCAAAATACAAATCCAATTCTAAGGGATCTACATCGGTAATATAAAGGCAATAAGCTACAATAGAATTCGCTCCACTCCCCCGCCCTACATAGTGATAACCCATACTTTGCGCATAGCGAACAATATCCCAAGTAATTAAAAAGTAAGGTAAGAATTGAAGATCCGCAATCACCTTTAATTCTTTATGTACGCGGGCTAATGCTTGCTTATGTTTATAGCCATATCTTTTTTCGCAACCATTTAAAGAGAGCTTGGTCAAGAGTTTTAAATCATCCGTTTTATTACCTGTAAAACTTTGGCGGTTGACCATAAGACCTTCTTCAAAATGGATCGTACAATGGGCTAATAACCGATTGGTGTTTTCAATTAGACAAGGATAGATTTCATAAAACTTAGTAAAGGTTTTGGGTGAATATATTCGTTCGGTTGACTTTGCACAATCCTTAGCAGATAGTTTAGTAATTAAAGTATTATTATCCACTGCTCGTAATAATTTGTGCATGGTATATCCCTCTTCATCTAAAAAAGTAATCGGATTCCAAGCGACCAATTTATGCATATATTTTTTCATGCCTGCGGAAAAAATTCGTCGCACGTATTCTGGACGAACGCCCAAAAATTCATGAGCTTTAAATGATTCAATGGGTTTAATTAATCGTGGATAAATAACCCATACTTCTTCCATTGCAGGAAGCACTTCAGGTATCGGTTTATTGTTTAGTGAGCACTCACTTAGTAATTTATTAAGCGAATAAAAGCCTTTTTTATTTTTCGCCAATGCGATGTATAATAAACGATTCTCGTTGCGAAATTCGATACCAAGTACAGGTTTAATTCCTGCGGCTTCACAATAGCGGACAAACTCAAAGCTACACGAACTATTATTAATATCCGTTAATGCTAAGGTACGAATGCCTAAAGCAGCCGCAGCCTGAACCAATTGTTTAGGAGATAGCGTTCCATATCGGAGGCTATAGTATGTATGTGCGTTAATGTACACGATGCCTTTTTTTATTGAAGTTGTCAAACAACTTCCTTAAATAAAACCTTATGGTCTTATTTAAATGGTGAACAAAGTGCGGGATAGATTAGCCTAAATCTAGTTTGATTTTGATGGAATATAACGAAGTGCTGGGATGGATTGGATTTACGTTTTTTCGGGAATGTATGAACCATCATTCTTTTCGGATCGTTCGAGCACAGGAAGCACGCATGATGGCATTTGATCCAAAGCGTTTTCGAATATGATCCATTTCTTTTAATAAATTAATATCTTTTACCGAGTCATCAAAAAGATTAATTTGATAACTTCCTGTCACAAGCCCACTAAATCGTACACCAATAAGACGTACCAATTGTCGGCGTTCGTAGAGTTTTTCAAAAAGTTCTTGTGCTACTCGAATGAGTGTTTGATCATTGGAAGTATAAGGAATTTTCATTTGTTTAGTATAGGTATTAAAATCCGTATAACGCAATTTAATTGTTACACAAGAAGTCAATTTAGGTACTTGTCGTAATTCAAAAGCCAACTTACAAACCATCTTGGTAATTTGATCTTTGAGCCATTGGATATTGATCGTATCGGTCTGAAACGTACGTTCGGATGACATGGATTTTTTTTCATTATAAGGCACTACAGGAGTAGTATCAATAGCATTGGCTTTTTTCCAAATGCTAAGTCCTGATTTTCCAAATTCTCTTTGTAATAAAGTAGCAGGAACTTGGCTTAAGGTTTTAATGGTTTTGATTCCCATGAAGCTAAGTTTCCGATAAGTTACTTTACCGATGCTTGGTAATTTGGAGACAGAAAGTGGAGCGAGATAATTTTTTTCTGTTCCATTTTGAATCATAATTTCTCCATTGGGTTTTGCTTGGCCCGCGCCGACTTTAGAAACTAATTTATTTACAGATAATCCAAAAGAAATGGGTAAGCCTGTTTCTTTAATTACCCGTTGTCGCATATTTTTTGACCATTGATAACAACCAAAATATTTATCCATTCCAGAAAGGTCAACATAAAATTCATCAATAGATGCTTTTTCAAAAATGGGTGCATCTTCTTTTATGATTTCAGAAACCACTTTAGAATGTGTCGAATAGGATTCCATATCGCCTCGTAAAATAATTGCATCTGGACATAATCGCAAAGCCATTTTTATTGGCATAGCCGAACGTACACCAAAGGCCCTAGCTTCATAACTACAAGAAGCCACTACTCCACGTTGGCTCGTTCCTCCGATAATCAATGGCTTGCCTTTCAACTTTGAATTTTGTAGGCAAGCTACAGATACAAAAAAGGCATCTAAATCTAAATGTAATATCGCACGTTCAAACATCTACTTCTTTTTAAAACAATATAATGCAATATTAAAACAATTTGTTTTAATATGCAAGTTTTATTCGAGATAAAAAAATATCTTTTGATTCAGAAAATAAAATCGACGATTAGGAAACTATCTTTTTTTTTTACTTTAAAAATAATTAGCGTTACATTGTATTAAACGATTTACTAATGTATACAAATTAGCCCCATGAAGTATTTTTATTCCTTTCTGTTCTATTTTATTTTTTCCGCGCATATTTTGGGTCAATCTAATCCAATTGAAGTTATGTCTTGGGTGCCTCCATATGCGATACCAGCCTGTCAAACCGCAGTACAAGCAAATTTTGGTACATGTGATGCTAAAGATGGCTTGACTCGCATAGGCTTACAATTTTGGACACCCAACACCGATGGTACCATCAAGTATGCGAACCATGAATTCTATACTCCAACCGATGCGGATGTCAATTGGTGGAAAACTTGGGCCGCAGCCAATAATGTAGAATTGCTTCTTTGCATTTATAATAATATCGGTTCTTGGGATTGGTCGCTTGCGGTTTCTGCTTTCGACACCAATCGCACGACTTTTATCAATGCATTAATTGCGGAGATGAATCGTTTAGGTTTGGATGGTATTGATCTTGACTTAGAAGGCGTGGGTGCTTTTGATAGTAATCGAGCTGCATTTAAGCTTTTTGTTCAAGAACTTTCAGCTCAACTGAAATTGCAAAATAAGATATTGACCATTGACTCTTTTCACTACATATGGAATGCCCCCAATCAAAATTGGTGGGTGGATTGGATAGGTTTAGTTGATAATATTCATACGATGGGATATACCGATCTTTATGAAGCAAGTACTACGGCTTATGGTCCATTTTCTTTTCAACAAAATACAGGAACAAATGCAGGCTATCCTTCTAATATGGTATCTATGGGATTACCCACTTGGGTTGGTTCTTGGGGAACAAGTTCAGGAAGAGGTACTACTGCACAGGCGCATATTCAAGAGATTCGGTATGATATTGCTGCGCCTACGGGCATTGCACTTTGGGATTTACAACTTCAAGGATGGCAAAATTCTGCTTTATGGTGTGAGATACAAGGATTAAAAAATGAGCCCGTTAATTTGCCTGTAGAGTTGATTTCATTTCAAGCAAAAAAAACACATCAATACATTGATCTCGCTTGGGAAACCGTATCGGAAGTTAATCATTTAGGCTTTGAAATTCAATGGAAAACTCCCAATAGTGATTGGACAAAAATTGGATGGATTGGCGGTACGAATCCTAGTGGGAATCGATATACATTCAAACATAGGACTCCACTTTTAGGCGACAACTATTATAGACTAAAGCAAATGGATGTAGATGAAAAATTTACTTATAGTCTAGTGGTTACGGAAAAATTCTACGTCCTTCAGGCATTACAAATTTATCCAAACCCTGCGAAAACATCTATTCGTTTCTTTTGGAGTAATCCATTAGAAGAAAAGGCAACAATTCAAATATTAAATTTAAATCAACAAGTCATTCGAGAGATTTTTCTTTCTAAAGAAAGTGTAGAGTATTCGATAAATATTCAAGACTTCAGCAACGGAATTTATTTCGCTAAAATTAATAATGGGACAAGTGTAGAATTGAAGAAATTTATTGTTCAGCGGTAAAGATATTCCTTCTTTAAAATTTAAATACTTTAGGTTGATCTATCTATTATAAAAGAAGGGATGCTCGATTTGAGCATCCCTTCTTTTTTATTTAGAAAAACACACATACTAGTGAGTAATCACTAATTTCTTTGTAATCATTTCTTTTTCTGATTGGATTTGCACTAAATACATTCCTTCTGGTAAAGTAGACGTACGGACTGCAAATTGAGTAGAAGAAATATTACCTTCTTGTATCGTTTTTATTAATTGTCCACTCAGATCAAAAAGACGGATATGAACTTTTTCATCCAGTGTAATACCTTTTAATTCTAGGACCGTATAATCAGAACTAGGATTAGGTGATAATACGGCATCTAAAGTCAAATTATCATTCCAATTTTCTCGAATAACAATTGGGCTCCAACAAGGAATAGAAGTGATATTTACACTTACATAAACCGGAGGAGGATAAATACCATTTCCAGTAATTTCTGGTTGATACTCTTGGCATCCAAAAGCACAATCGGGGCCATAATAACCATCGAAAGTATTGGTAGTGCTTGCTTGATTATAGACATGGATATCATAATCTGTATTCATAAATCGGTTATAGACAGGACTCTGTGCACCACCCAAAGTGTGTAAATAACTCACATTCCCAAAACTAGCATTCGTATTTAGTAATAATCCTATTTTATGATTTTCCATACGATTACAATTAAAAGATAGCTTGTGATTATATGTAGTATAATTTCGGAACATAACGCCATATTTAAAATCCCGCGTTGTATTTTCTTCAATGTATTGATAGGTGGGATTATAATTATCTACATATTCACTTTCATTAATTAAAATACCTACGCTCCAATTAGGATTAGAGATAATACTGTGGATACGATTTTGCCTTACTTCATAACCTAAAATATTATTCAATCGAATACCTATTACCCCAATGTCTGACAATGAATTATTTCTTATATCACCAATATTTGTTTTTTGTACATGGATTCCTTTTGCCACTCCTCTAAAG
Source organism: Saprospiraceae bacterium (assembly GCA_020629935.1). Lineage (GTDB taxonomy): Bacteria > Bacteroidota > Bacteroidia > Chitinophagales > Saprospiraceae > JAHDCJ01. Next base: position 8,877 of record JAHDCJ010000042.1, read on the forward strand.
GTATTATCTCGTATACGATAAGGAGAAGTGTTACTAATTTGATTTCCTGTTACATTGGTATTCCGATAAAATATACCCCATTCTGTCATGCCTGAAAATAGGTTTTTATATATTTGAAGATCTCCATTATCTAGATCTGAGGCCCAAATTCCGTACGTTGGATTATAGAATCGATTCCTGTCAATACTTGTAGTTGGTTCGCCATCAAGAATGATTGCATAGAATCGAATAGCTTGGGTAGTAACCCCTTGTGTTCCAAAGGTGTTATTCCAGATTTTAAACCCAATCTTATCTTTTCCTTTTTCAATTCGAATACTAATTTCATTATTGAGGAATTGATTTTTTTGTGCATCAACAACAAGTCCAACTCCTTCGGTAGAATAGATTCCATTCTTTGCTTTTTCTAATAAAGACTTTCTTATTTGTACCTTTCCTGTTCCATAAAGTCGAATACCTGGCCAAGTAAGTCCTCCACAAAATTCATCGGCGGTTAGTGTACTATTATTAATCTTTAATGAACCTCCATCTTCTACTTTGATATAGCCTATTTCGGTAAATCCTAGATAAGAATTCAAGATGGTCAATACTTCTCCATTTTCAACTACTACTTCTTCATCAATGAGTAATGTTTCATTAACCCAAGTTTCATTAGCAGCAATATCTCCAATAATATCTGCACCACAACAAGTTATACTGGTCCATTCTAAAACTACTTGTTCACAAGTAGAACTTGTAAACGTTACCGTGCCATCAATCATAGCTTCGGGTACCGAGATGGGATTTTCATTGCTTATGGTGGTAGTTCCAAAATTCCAAATAATATCGGTCAAGCTATTGATCGGCACTAAATCTCCATCAGCTGTTAGTAGACTGAGGAGCACATTACTTCCTTCTAGACAACTCTGCGCTATGACTACCTCACAAGGATCAACATCACAAGGCTCTGCTAATACGGTTACATCCATAGAAGCGGTTTGATTTGGGCAACTCGAATTAGGCGGATAAGCAATCACATTGATGGTTCCTATACCAGGTGACCAAACAACAGGAGCGGTGGTTCCTTGAAAAACAGTAACGCCATTCGCAAAGGCTCCGCCTTGTATCGTCCATTCATAAGTAAACCCTACTAGTCCAAAAACAGAATAATTCATAAGTAATCCTTCACATATTTCGTCTGGGCCATTAATTACAAATCCGCTTCCAATATCAACAGATACCGTATGCGTTGCACTAGGACAAGATATTGGCTGGCCGTCTACAAAAAGACGCATGGTTACTTCATAATTACCTGTAGCAGTATACGTATGAATTGGTGTAGCAAAAGTTCCGGAAGTATTTCCGGTAGGCACATCATCTTGATTGCTCGGACCAATAATCGTCCCATCACCAAAATCCCACTGTACTTGATAACCTACCCAACAATCATCAATATTCATTTCTACTTCTGTACAAGCAATATTAGAGGTAGTAAAATCAGGAAGCAAAGGTTCTTCTAATGGGATGGCATCAATCATATTAGGAAGCGAAGTTCGTGGACCTGCGTTCCCTCCAATAGAACTAAAAGGAATAAGATTTACACTATATCCAGGAGCAATTGGATCATTTGGAAAAGGGATAGCAGATAGTCTTTTCAAAATTGCTTTTGTGGTACAATAAATCACTCCATCAGGACCTATCTGCATTCGCCCCTGTTTATTATCAGGATCATCCATACCATCAAATATTTCTATTCCATTCGCTCCAGATATATCATAACGATATACATCATAACTTGGATCTCTATGAGCAGCAAAAATATATTGTGAATTTGGGCTAAACGAAACGCCTTCTACTGGAGTCGTTATAATAACATCTCCAAAGTTTACTTCTCCTGTAGCATCATTAAATAAAAAAGTCACCAAACCTCCATTGGTTCCAGAACCATGACCTGCCATCGCCAATCGCTGACGATCTGGAGAAGCTTTTAATTGACCAGAAACATACTCTGTAAAAGGAAAATATTTAGGATTACCATTTTGATCAAGTCCAGGATAAATATCAAATGCTCCTAAATCAAATGTAGCATTGGTCACCCCAAATTCAGAGATTCTTAATACAGCCATTTGACTTAGATCTAAAAATCCTGAATTTGTATGATTGACGATATGAAAGATTACCCAATAGTCTTTTCCATTACAATGAGGTACTGCGGTAATCATTTCGGCTATTCTCCCTTCATTTATACTTACAGTTTCAAAGGTAGAAGGAACAATTAAAGAGCCGTCTGCCAACACCTCAACGAGTAGATATTGTAATGGCATTAAAGGATTCCCCCATGTGGTATTTCCAGTTGGTGGAATAAATACATAGTATTGATTTTCATTTGATGGATTAGGAACAGATATTATCTGCGAAGTAGAATTGGGTTGAGTCAGTCCAGTAATCAAGGGATATTCAACATGATTTCGATCCCATAATTTATCGGCTTGACCATAAAATAAAAGATTGCCATTTTGATCATTTTGCGTAAGTGCTGCTTCCTGTGTATTAATGGCATTTGAGCCATTGGCTACATAGGCTTCATCAGAAACTATTGGTCCACCAGAACTAAAATCAAGTCCACAAAATCGACCAAAAAACCAGTTGGATTGACTTGGATTTTCTAAGTCACAAGCGTTTACTGCAATTTCAATTGTTTCCGACAAGCTTGCGCCTGATCCATCCGTTACGGTTAAGGTTACATTATAAAACCCTGGTGTGGTGTAGGTAAAACTAGTGCTTTCCGGATCGGTCAATTGTGTTCCTTCTCCCATTTCCCAAAGCCAACTGACGGCACTATTATTCGTTCCAGAAATTGTTGTTGAAAAATCAATGGGTTCATCCAAACATCGAGGGGTAGAAGCCTCAAAACATGCGCTTAAAATCGGTTCTACACATCCACTAGGCTCTACTAATCCTGCGGCAATGAGATTCTCATATTCAACCAAGGCACTTCGATATTCTTCAATAAATGTTTCCATTCGGGTAAGTTGTCCTTCTGAAAATCGACTTTTACAATAGCCTTTTGAATAAAACATATAGTTGTCTGTCACTTCATTAAACGTACCATCACAAGCCGCAAAATCATCACATATTGAAATGGTATAAGGAGGTTCTGGAACCGCCTTGGTATCGGGCACTAAATCCCCTTGATCTTCATCTGCGAGTACTCCCCATCCTGCACATCCGCCGTTTTCAAACGTATGTAATAGTTCTAGGTAATGACCAACTTCATGCGTCATGGTTGTTCCATTAGGATAATCTGGAAATAAATTAAAAGAGCCTCCATATGCATTACTTCCAAAAATATCACTACGGATAATAACGCCATCAATATTTCCAAATGCAGTGCCTGTTATTGGATAAGGAGCATAGCCCAAAATAGTACCTGAGATACCTACCGCACTAATAGAATTAACAACCCAAACATTGAGATAGCGATCAAATGGGAATAAGTTATTTCCACTAGGATGTGTAAGGTTTACCAATTGAGTATTCACGGATGCACTCATGGTATTGTCACTAAGTGCGCCTCCATTATAACGCATCACTCCTGGCTCATTTATATCGGTCCAAGGAGTAGAAGAAGGAGTTAATAAATAAGAAGATTTCGCTAAACAAAATCGAATACTAGAAGCGGGTACGTTATTTTGAAACGCATCATTCATCGCCTGTATTTGTGATTCAATTTGGCTGTACGAAATATCTACATTAGGATAATCGGGAGAGTTGATGACATGAACAACCACAGGAATTACCATTTCACCGTATTCACTTGAGCGAAGTAATCCTTCCTTTTTCTTTTTAATTTTAGCTTTTAATTTTGCATTGCGTTCGTCTTGTATTGCTTCGAGTTCAGGATGTAAAGTTAGCATCTTTTGTTTATACTCATCAAAAGCACAAGGGATCGTTTCTGATTGTTGGGCATTCATTTGAAGCACCAAAAACAATAAGGATAAAAGTAAAAAACGGATTCTCATAAGTCGTATAATTTGTATGGTTAAGTAATGTAATAAGCAGCATTAGGGATTACAAATATTCACGAAAACAATACTTCTATCTTAACAAAGATTTGGGGCTTTGCATAGATCGTTTTACCAAATACTTTTGCCTTAGACAAAATCAATTTGGCCTTCATGTTAAGTTTAAAAGATCTTAACAATAAATTTTCAATAGGGAACTATGAGAGGAACTTAAAAATTGGGGTTGTATTTTTTAAGCTTTGATGATTTAAATATAATCTTTTTTTTTCATAAAAAAGAGAAGCGTTTAACATTAACATTTTTTTAATATTAAATTATTTACTCCTCCAACTCCAACAAACCTGCCCCTTCAATTTCTACAGGAGCTTCTTCAGAAAAGATTTGATAATTGCCATTGTCTAGAGGGATAAACGCATCAGGCTTGGAAGTTGATTGTGAAGTACTCGAAGCATGGCTTTCTTTCATCTCGGGGTTGACTTCAGTGCCAAATTTAAAGCCTCCATCTCGTTGGATTTGAGCACGTAAACAAGAGAAGGCAAAAGTCAAATAACGGGTACCTTCAAAGGCAATCGTTTTCGAATGATCCCATTTATTGTCTACTTTTACTTTACCATCTTTGAGCCAACTTTTGAGTAAAGGCACATCGACTTCAACACCTGCTTCGCCATCTACATCGATGGTCATACTCATGCGTTTGCTTTGGTATACGCTAGAAACGATCAGCATATCATGGGTATCTTTTGCGCGTAAAAAAATATCCATTGCAGGATTTTCTTTATCGGCTTTATTCTTTTTTAAGGCTTTACCTAAAGCGCCAATATCTACAAAACGACGACGAGAATCTTCGATCTTTATCGTTACTTTTTTTACGCGTTTAAAAGCTGTTTTCAATTTTGCTTTAGCGTCTTTAATATCCAATGCTTCAAAGAAATTACTTAACAAAGTAATACCCGCAGAAATATCAATAGTTGATGTACTATCCATTTCGGCATTAGCTACAGTGGCATTATCTAGTTTAATTTCAAAGGTATCTTCATTGACTAAATAATTGGCGAGTTCTCCTCGCATAGATTTTACCTTATTGGACTTTGCAGCAAGTACTTGCAATGGTAAAAATTTAGAGTCAGGGACAAACAAAGGACTGGCTTTGTAGGTCTCTCGAATCATTTTCATTAAAGGATCTTCTACACACTTAAAACTAAATATACCCATGATATTTTTTTTCTAAAACAAAAAATGCTACACTAAAACCAAGCACCACCTAAACCACGGAATGGCCAAGGAATCGCTGCCAAGATAAGTAATAGACCAATGGTATAAAATACAAAAACGGATTTGTATTTCGCAGTCGCATCGCTATGTTTCTTAGATTTTGAATGACCTATCGTTACTAGAACCGCAGCTAAAATCATCATAGAAATATGCTCTACCGTATAAAATCGAGTGACTGAATTTTTCATGGTATCAGCAGTAAATTGTACATACGGACTGATAAAATACAACGCCCCTCCAATTAGTAATTGAATATGTAAAAAGATCATAGAAAACATAAACAGTTTTCGGTTTCCTTCTGCGTATCCATTATTATTTTTCCATTTCAAAAAAGCAGTAACTACTGCTGCAATTAACAGCACTAAAGCGATCCATCGAAGTCCAGAATGCGCATGTTTAAGCATATTATACATAATAAGAATTTTAGTATTTATAAATGAAAGGTGAACTTAGAAAAAAAAGTTCAGATTACCAACCCAATAATATCCACTCAACATGCAATGTTTACTCTTATGATTTCAAAAATTTAATCAGGTCTCTACTCGTTTCTTTTGGAAGTTCAACTTGTGGTACATGTCCTGCGTCTTCATAGATAATGAGTTGGCTATTTTGCAAATCATTATTAAATAAATGTGCATTCGAAACTTTAATGATTTTGTCCTTACTTCCCCACATGATTAAGGTAGGATGCTGAATGTTTTTAATCCGTTCTGGTTTGGGATTAATATCTAAACTCGCCAATTTCATTAAAGATAATAAATTACCTTCTCGATTAATTATTCCATAATAAAGATCAATATCAAAACGACTAATTTTATTTTTATCTCCAAAAGAATTACCTAGCATACGTTTAATCAAAAACCGCGGTAATCCACTGCGAATGATTTTACGAAAATCAGGTTTAGTCACCAAAGCCACTGTGCGTGATTTTGTAGATTCATCAAAATATCCAGCGGCACAAATAAGCGCCAACTTATTTACCTTTTTAGGATACATTGCGGCAAATACCCAACCGATCATTCCACCTAAAGAATTTCCTACTACATGGGTTTTCTCAATCCCAATTTTCTTTACAAATTTATTGATGAATCGCCCATAATAATCTATGCCATCCATCTTTCGAGTATTCGGCATATCTGTTAATCCAAAGCCTGGTAAATCAAGTCGGATGATTTGATATTTATTTTTCAAAAGATCAATCCAAGGATACCAAATATGTAATGAAGCGGCAAATCCATGAAGGAGTAATAAGGGTTCTCCTTTACCTTCAATACGATAATGTACATTTAATCCATCTATTTTTATAAACCGAGAATGCCTATTGGCATATAACTCTTCTGCATGATTTACTGGTAAAATATGTTGTCCCTCACTCGTATACCTTGAAAGCATACGTAGTCCTAAATTGACCATGGAATTTGAAACGTAGTTGCGCATAGATAGTCGCTATTATTTCTCCAAAATTAATAATATTTTTTTAAGTCTTTTGCTTTCTTATTGCTCTTTTATTTTTTTAAGCATTAAGCGCTCAAAAGTCTTTGGCGAAAACTTGTGTAACCACCAAGCCATCTTCCCCACTCTTCCCGTAATTAAATGACGTTTTTCTTTTTCAGCAGCTTTAAAAATTTGTTGCGCGACTTCTAATGGAGAAGCTACTTTGCCAATTTTTTTCTTTGGATTTTCTTTAGTCTCTCCTATTCCTGTATCTACAAAAGATGGACTAACCATCATTACTGCTACTTCATCTTCGATTAATTCACTTCGTAGAGTTTCAAAAAATCCATGCAAGGCATATTTACTTGCAGCATAACCTGTACGTCCGTATAAAGGAGAAAATCCTGCGATACTGGAGATCGTTATAATCATACCTTTATTGCGTTTCAATCGACTCAAAGCCGCTGCGGTAATAAATAAGCTTCCATAAAAATTCACCTCCATGATATGACAAACATCTTCAATTTCTTCTTCGGTAAATGGTTTGATTTTAGTAATCCCTGCATTATTGATGAGTAGATCTATTTTTGAAAAATGGGCGACTACTTTTCTACATTCCGATTCTCTCGTAATATCACAACGATGGGTAATAATATCAATGCCTTGGCTAGACATTCTTTCCTTCAAAGTAGCTAAACGAGATTCAGAAATGTCTAAAGCAATGATCTTGGCACCTGCCTTTCCAAAGACTTCGCACAAGCCGGTTCCCAAGCCTCCTGCCGCTCCACTAATCATTACTTGTTTTTTATTAAAATCTCGTTTTGCCATGAATTATTTATCTCGATGCATTAAATAATATTCAAAAACTTGTCTAGAACTTAGTTGTGGAATATAACCAAACGTTGTTTTGAGTTTACTGTTGAGCAACACGGGTCGATATTGTAAAAAGATCACTTGCTCTGGACCATAAGGAGAAGCCCCAAATAATTTTAAAAAGAAAAATACGGTACGAAACAACCAAGCAGGTAATTCCAATAATTTCTTACCTTGGATAGAGGCTATTTCTGACATGGGAACTGCACCATCACCCGCCACATTATATATTCCAAATTTCGTAGAATATATCGAACGATGCAATATATTAACCATGTCTTCATCCCAAATAAAAACAAAAGGACTTTCTGCTTTACGCACCTTAGGAATTTTATCTCGTTCAAATAAAGCCGTAATTTGATTTTTTGTCGTCGCGCCCAATATGGTTCCTACACGAAAAATGGTTTGTTCTAAATCTGGATGTTTTTGACGAAAGTCTAAAAGCATTTCTTCTACCAATCGTTTATGATGGGAATACGGAAACGCATAATTTCCCCGTATGGCATCTGATTCATTAATCCATTCGGGATTGTCCTTATGATAACCATAAGCTGCACCACTAGATGTTACAATAAATCGGGTTACTTTTTCTTCTACACAAGCCTCCAATAAATTTCGAGTGCCTTCTACTTCTACTGCATGTAAAAATGCTCGATCTTGATTTTTAGTTGGATTCACAATCGCTGCTAAATGAACGACACAATTGATTTTTTGTTCTTGAATACATTGACGCAATGCCGCTTTATCTCTAATGTCTGCTTCCACATAAATCACGCCTTCTCGTCGATCTTTTTCATCGGGTGGACGAATATCCATAGAGACAATATGATCTTTTCCTTCTGCTTCTAATTGCAAGACCAATAATCTACCTAAATATCCACTTCCTCCAGTAACTAATATTCGTTTTGTTGTATTCAATTTATTTCTTTTTTTCGCCAATAATACGATAAGGTAAAGCCTGAAATCAAATGCCAAATTCCCCACCATGCCGCAATAATCGCCATACCTCCCAATCCACCGAAAAAGCCAAAAATCAAGATTAATCCTAAGCCTGAATTTTGCATGCCGACTTCTATAGAAACCGCACGCCGTTCGGATTCTTTTAATCCTACCAACGCAGCTAAAAAATAGCCAATAGTCAAGGCCAGTAAATTATGTACAATCACAATCAAAGCGATCACCCCAATGTAAGCTAAAAAATGTTTAAAGTTTCCTGCGAGCGCTGCTAAGATAAAAATAGCAAAAAAGACTAAAGAAAAAATCTTCATGCCTTTCTTTAATTTGTTCGCTACTTCGGGATAACGCTCTGCAATAAACAAACCCAATAACATGGGAATACCTAAGAGTATTACTATGGTTAAAAACATATCTACAGGACTCAAAGCGACTTCTTGTAATAGGGCTTTTGTGGGTTCATATTGGTTCGCCCAAAAAGATAAATTAAGTGGGGTCATTACGATAGCAGCTAAAGTAGATATTGCCGTCATCGTTACAGATAAAGCGGTATTACCTTTAGATAAATATACAATATAATTAGAGATATTTCCTCCAGGACAAGCAGCGACTAAAATCATTCCTAAGGCAATACTTGGCATGGGCTTTATGATAAGAATAATCGCAAAGGTTACCGCTGGAAGTAATAAGAATTGAGCAAACATTCCCACTAAAACAGCTTTAGGCAATTTTATCACACGTTTAAAATCAGCAAGCGACATGTCTAAAGCCACTCCAAACATGATAAAGCCCAAAATATAGTTTAATACTTGAAGACTTGTTTCACTAAAATTCAATTGTATTTCATCCATCTAATCCTCGATTTAAAACATATTAATTCCTTTCTTCAATAATTTCCGATAGGTATCATTGTGGACATAATAGGCCATACGATCCAATTTCACATAAGCATATCCTCCACTCATGTCTGGATTCCCCTTGGCCTTCTTTTGATTAAATGCTTCATATTTTTTAGGATTTGTAGCGGATGCTTTAATATATTTAGCCACCAATTGAGCTTGCTCATCTCGTCCTTGCCAACCAATACCCGCAGCCTCTACCATCCCAATGAGAAATAGATTATTATAGTTAGGATGAAAAATATTCAAATATAAATCAGGACTCACTTTACCCCAATTTAGTTCTTTAATATCTATAAATGGATAGTGAAGTTTATACCCTGTAGCTAAAAGAATCAAATCATAATCTTCTTTTTTTCCATCTTTGAAAAAAACCGTCTTCCCCTCAAAACGATCAATATCTCCTTGCACTTTAATATCTCCATGCCCAGCATAATACAAGACCAAAGAGTTGACAATTGGATGGGACTCATACATCTTATGGTCAGGTTTTGGAAAACCAAAATGCGTAGGATCTCCTGTAAACCATTTTAATAAAAACGTATCGATACGCTGTTTAATGGGTCTAGGAAATTTAATCATCCCTCCAATCGTATCCGCAGGCTTTCCAAAGACATATTTAGGTACAAAATGATATCCTCTACGTAAACTCATATCTACTTTTTGAGCTCGATGTACCGCATCAACTGCAATATCACAACCACTGTTTCCCGCACCGATAATTAATACGCGTTTACCATGAAAGATATCTGCATTTTTATATTTACAAGAATGTAAAATCTCTCCAGAAAATTCGCCTTTAAATGTAGGTATATTCGGATGAGATAAACTTCCATTCGCAATGATTAAACCTTTATAAGTACCTTTTTTCCCACTCGCTGTTTCTATATTCCAAACTTCCCCATTTCTAGCAATAGAAGTTACCCGTTCATTAAAGTAATAGTGATCGTATAATTGAAAATGCGCCGCAAAATCTTTAAAATATTGTAGCAATTCTGAATGATGTGGATAGTCTGCGACTTCTTTCTTCATCGGGAAATAGCTAAACTCGGTACGACTTTTTGAAGATATTAAATGAGCCGATTCGTAAACTGTACTATTTTCATTTTTAATATTCCAAAGACCACCTACTTCCGCATCTGCTTCAAATCCATCAAAAGCAATACCCTGATCTTTTAGGTTTTTGGCCATAGCCAAGCCCGATGGCCCAGCCCCAATCAATATATATTTATCTTCTGTGTCTTCTAATTTCCCTTGTCTGCCTTTTGGTATACTCATCTATAAAATGCTTTAGACCTAAAGATAAAAAAAAGCAGTCAGAAATTATCTGACTGCTTTTATTGAACTTTAAACTTGCTCAGTTTTAAGCTTTTTTAGAACTACCTACTCTAAATGCAGCAAAGGCAATGCCACTTTTATTCATATACGACTTTATTTAAATATTTAAGTCAAAAAACGAATTCCAATGCGTGCATTGCTTTTTTTTTAGTATCTTCGCATTGCAAATTATTTTTTGTGCAAAAAAAGCCTTACACCCATGAAAAATTACATCCCAAAAGGCGGCGAATTTATTATTCGATCTGCTGACGCCAAAGATATTTTTATTCCAGAAGAATGGAATGAAGAACAAATCATGATGGCAGAAACCGTTATTGATTTTATGGTACAAGAAATCCATCCAATTTTAGATGATCTGGATGCGATGAAAGATCCCAATTTGATGCCTGATGCGTTAGAAAAAGCAGGACAAATGGGGTTCTCAGGTATTTCTATTCCAGAAGAATATGGTGGTCTTGACCTCGATTTTAATACTGGATTACTGTTTGGTGAAGCAGTCGCTCCTGGTTTTTGTTTTGCTACAACGATTGGTGCACAAACCTCAATTGGCTCCTTGCCTATTGTATTTTATGGTACAGAAGCACAACAACAAAAATACCTTCCTGGCATTGCTGACGCTTCCTTGAAAGCTTCTTATTGTTTGACTGAACCTAGTGCAGGATCGGATGCGAATTCGGGTAAAACCAAAGCGGTTTTGAGCAAAGATGGGAAGTATTATATTTTGAATGGTCAAAAAATGTGGATTACCAATGGGGGATTTGCTGATATTTTCATCGTTTTTGCCAAAATTGAAGAGGATAAAAATCTTTCTGCTTTTATTGTAGAAAAAGATTTTGGAGGCATTGAATTGGGCGCAGAAGAAAAAAAGCTAGGTATTAAAGGATCATCTACAGTTCAAGTCTTTTTTAATGATTGTCCAGTACCCGTAGAAAATTTACTTTCTGAGCGAGGCGATGGGTTTAAAATGGCCTTAAACATATTAAATACGGGGCGAATTAAATTAGCTGCAGGAGCTATTGGAGGAAGTAAGGTTTCGCTCGATCAAGGTATTAAATATGCGATCAAGCGAGAACAATTTGGAAAATCTATTGGTACTTTTGGTGCAATACAATACAAACTGGCAGAAATGGCTACACGTATTTTTGCGAGTGAGTCTGCTATTTACCGTGTCGGAAAAGCTATTGATAATAAATGCGACCAATTAGTAGAAAGTGGCACCGCCAAACAAGAAGCCAAAATGCTTGGAGTCCGAGAATATGCTATTGAATGTGCCATTATGAAAGTACATGGGTCGGAAGTATTGGACTATTGTGTAGATGAAACCTTGCAGATTTTTGGAGGTATGGGTTATTCTGTGGAAACAGGGGTAGAACGTGGATATCGAGATGCACGGATTACTAGGATATATGAAGGAACCAATGAAATTAATCGAATGCTTTCAGTAGGTGAGTTATTCCGAAAAGCATTTAAAACGAAGGAACTTGATATTGTTTCTCCCGTAAAAAAATTACCCTTCTATTTATTTAAACAAATCTTTGCAGGCAATGGAAGTGGCGCATTTGGTAAAGAAACCAAATCAGTCTACAACCTAAAGCAAGTCTTTTTAATGTTGGCCGCAGCAGCTGGGAAAAAATTCCATTTAAAATTGATTGATGAGCAAGAAATCATCCTCAACCTATCGGATATTTTAGCTGAATCTTTTGTAGCTCAATCCGTTTGGCTTCGCATTGAAAAACTAAAAAAAGCAGGAAATTCAGATCCTAAAGAATTGGAGATCAAAGAAAAGATGGCGCAAGTTTATTTATATCAAGCGGTACAAAGAGTAAACGCTGTGGCGAAAGAAGCGATTGATAGTTTTGCAGAAGGAGGACAACGAAGAATGCTACTTTGGTCATTGAAAAAATTGACGCGCCCATACCAAGTAAATCCAAAAGAATTGAGACGGGATATTGCTAACTATATGATGGCGCAAGGAGGATTTCCATTTACTCAATTTAAAGTAGATGTAGAGTCGGTATTAGCTACGGTTTAGATTTATTAATTTCTTTACGCATTTGTTCAACTGCTTTAGGCACTTGATCCATTACTTCGAAAAATATTTCCACCTTATCAGGTGAAAGATCTTTGATAATTGCATGGTTTAATTTAAACACCGCATCGAGTGCGACACGACGCATATCGCGTCCTGTTTCGGTGAGACAGATGTAAACTTGACGTCTATCTTTTTCATCTTTTTTACGAAAGATGAGTCCTTTCTCTTCCATAGAGTTAAGTACACGAGAAAGACTATTTGGTTTCATCCCCATACGTGGAGCGATTTTAGTAACTGGCGTACCGTATTGCTCATTGATGGTTAATAAGATAAATCCCATGGCCATAGTTCCTTGATAGCCTGCGGCCATTTCATTATACATTCTAGCCATTTCATGCCAAGCAGAGCGAATACGGTAGACTAAAATTTCTTCCGCCAATTTCATAAAATTATCCATAGCAACAAGTTTAAAAAAAATCCAATGCAGTGCATAGTAATTTAGCACTTTTTTAAAAATTTAATTTTTACACCATGAAAAACATCGTTATTATCGACGGTTGTCGAACGCCATTTCTCAAATCGGGAGGTGCTTATATTGATCTTATGTCTTATCAATTAGGACAGTTTGCGATCAAAGGCTTATTGACCAAAACTGGCCTTGACCCTAAACTAGTAGACTCTGTAACTATGGGCACAGTGATTTCTAATGTCCGCACTTCCAATGTGGCTAGAGAAGCGGCCTTAGGTGCAGGCATTCCGAATACCACGCCTTGCCATACGGTAACTCAAGCTTGTATTTCTGCCAATCGAGCCATTGCTACAGGCATTATGGAAATCATAGCTGGCCAAGCAGAGATTGTGATTGCGGGTGGTGTAGAAAACACCTCTGACACACCTATTGGCTACAAAAAAGCCATGCGAAAAAAATTATTTAAAGCACAAAAACTAAAAGGCTTTGGAGATACTTTAAAATTTGTTTTCTCTTTACGCCCTGGTGATTTTTTACCTGACCGACCCAAAGTAGCCGAATATTCTACTAATCGGACGATGGGACAAGATTGTGAAATTTTAGTTTCACAACATCAGGTAGGAAGAGAAGAGCAAGATGATTTTGCCGCAAGATCTCACCAAAAAGCAGGCGAAGCCATGAAGGCTGGACATTTTAAAGAGGAGATGGTTGAAGTCAATCTTCCGCCAAAATTTAAAGTCATTAATACAGACAATGGTGTTCGCCCAGATACCACTAAAGAAAAAATCAGTAAGTTAAAACCTGCTTTTGATAAAACGAATGGAAGCTTAACCGCTGCCAACTCTTCCTTTCTTACAGATGGCGCAGCTGCCGTGTTGATAATGACCGAAGAAAAAGCAAAAGAACTTGGATTACAACCTAAAGCAAGAGTGGTTGACTTTGTTTTTACTGGACAAGACCTTGATGACGAATTGCTTTTAGGCCCGACTTATGCTACCGCAAAAATCTTAAAAAAGACAGGAATGAAATTGGAAGATATGGATGTCATTGAATTTCATGAGGCCTTTGCAGGACAAATTTTAGCCAACATCAAATGCCTTGCCTCGGATGACTTCGCAAAGAAAAACTTAGGACGAGATCAAGCAGTAGGAAAAGTCCCAATGGATCGATTTAACCTTTGGGGAGGCTCGCTTTCTATCGGACATCCTTTTGGCGCTACAGGTGCTCGATTGGTTACTACTGCATCTAATCGATTGATTAAAGAAAAAGGGCGATATGCTTTAATTGCAGCTTGTGCTGCTGGCGCGCATGGACATGCCATGATTTTAGAAAATTACCAATCTTAAACCCAAGAACTCATGCAACAAAGTGATTATTATACTATAGAAAAATCCAATGGGGTAGCTACGATTTGGTTAGATCAAAAAGGAGAAAAAATCAATAAAATTTCACCCGAAGTGATTAATCTTTTTGATGGCCTAGCTAAAACATTGGAAGCGGACAATGAAATCAAAGCGGCGGTATTGATTAGTCGAAAAAAAGATTTTATTGCTGGTGCGGATATTGATGCTTTTTTAGAAGTAAAAAAGCCCGGTGACTTTAAACCCATAACAGAAAAGGGACATCAAATATTGAATAGCATGGCCACTTCGTCAAAGCCGATTGTTGCAGCTATTCATGGTGCTTGTTTAGGTGCTGGATTAGAAATTGCATTAGCTTGTCATGCACGAATAGCTTCTGATGATAGAGGTACAAAAATGGCCTTACCAGAAGTTCAATTAGGTTTATTACCTGGTGGTGGAGGCACCCAACGTTTACCTAGATTAGTGGGTTTGCAAAATGCTTTAACCATGATGACTACTGGTAAAAATATATTTGCGCGACCTGCTAAAAAAATGGGTTTAGTAGACCAAGTCGTCCATGTATCTAAATTGCATAAAGCAGCAAGCAAATTGGCTTTACAACTCACTAAAGCCCCTTTGAAGCGCAAAGTCAAAAAGTCTATGATGCAAAAGTTTTTGGACAATACGAGTATGGGTAGAAACCTAGTATTCAAGAAAGCACGTCAAATGGCAGCGAAAGCAACCCAAGGAAATTACCCTGCAATTCCTAAGATTTTTGATTGTGTAGAAATTGGTCTTAAACAAGGAATGACTGCTGGATTAGCCGCAGAAGCGACTAAATTTGAAGAACTCATTTTAAGTCCAGAGAGCAGGCAACTTATTGGTATCTTTTTCAACATGACCGATAAGAAAAAGAATCCGATGGCTGACTTAGCCAAACCAATTCATCGGATAGCCATGTTGGGTGCAGGATTTATGGGCGCAGGAATTGCAGAAGTAAGTATTGTAAAAGGCATTGATGTATTGCTAAAAGATATTAAACAAGAAACCATACAATCTGCCCAAAAGACCATTTGGAAAAGTTTAGCTAAAAAGCTGAAACGAAAATCTTTGCGAAAGACAGAAGCCGAACAATTGATCAACAAAGTACATGGACAATTAGACTACAAAAATTTTGATACCGTAGACATGGTCGTGGAAGCCGTTTTTGAAGATGTTGGATTAAAGCAAAAAGTCTTAGCCGAATGTGAAGCGAACACCCATGATCAATGTATTTTTGCAAGTAACACTTCTGCCCTACCGATCAGTAAAATTGCGGCAAAAGCCAAGCGTCCAGAATTGATTTTAGGACTTCATTATTTTTCTCCTGTACCTAAAATGCCTTTATTAGAAATTGTAAAGACTCCACAAACAGCAGATTGGGTAGTCGCTACGGGATTAGAATTTGGTATTCGTCAAGGAAAAACTTGTATTGTAGTTAATGATGCCCCTGGATTTTATACAACTCGTATCTTAGCTGCTTTCTTAAATGAAGCCTTGTTGATGCTAGAAGAAGGTGCAGATGCTTTAGTTTTGGATCGAGCCTTAAAAAAATGGGGTTTTCCTGTAGGGCCTGTTACTTTGATGGACGAAGTGGGTATTGATGTAGGTGCGCACATTATGGAGGGTGATATTATTGAACAAGTTCAATTGCGTGAAGATGTAAAAATTGCGGAAGGGTTGAAGCATATGGCCAAAGCAGGTTATAAAGGAAGAAAGAATGGAAAAGGTTTTTTCTTATATGATGCAAAGACAGGAAAAAAGCTAAAAGGACAGATCAATAAAGATATGTATCGTTTCTTTGGTGGAGAAAATCGCAAGACCTTCCCTTTAGAAGAAATGCAAATGCGTTTAGGGATGGCTATGGTAAATGAAGCGGTGATTTCTTATGAAGATCGCATCATTGAAAATCCTACAGATGGAGATGTGGGCGCTATTTTTGGATTAGGATTTCCTCCGTTCCGAGGTGGGCCATTTAAGTATATTGATGGTTTAGGTGCATCTAAGGTAGTAGAAATCATGAATCAGCTGAAAGCCCAACATGGTGGCCGGTTTAAACCTGCGAAAATGCTGGTCAATATGGCTGAAGAAGGAAAAACATTTTATTCCTAAATGATCATATTTTTTGTTGGAAAAAACGGACTAAAAACAAATAGGGGTGCATTGGAATGCGCCCCTATTTTTATTGCGAATCGAATTCGCACTAACAAATAAACCCAATTAGTTTGTACCCAACAAACTAACCTTTATAACCATTTTTTTGGGGTAAATCAACTCACAACACCACATTTTTAGTTGTGAATAAAACATTTACTGAGACGAAAAGTCGTCATTTAAATTTCTAGCACCTAATTTTATTGATTGTTATCCAAACACCCATTTAGATAAAATCAAGTTTCAAATTACCAAATGTATAAATCATTAGGGTTAGCAAAACCAAAATGTTTATTCTAAACATTAGGTACTATTAATTCAAAATCTGTAATTTTGGGGTTACAGGTAATCATTATTCATCCTTTCAATGAATGGTTATGGCCTTTTATGACTCAAAAAGCTATAGGTAACCCAGAAAAATATTTTTTTTATTGGTTACCTCTTCATTTTTTTTTCACTAAACAAATGAACCGTCTTAGCAAAGCGTGTTCAACCCAACATTTTAAACCCGATGAGCAGTGAACAAGAACTACTTATACTTTTACAACAGGGCAATCAACAAGCATTTAATGAAACGTATTATCGTTTTCGAGAAGAATTTGTAAGCTGGAGTGGGAAGCAATATTCAATTAGCAATGAAGATGCTTTAGACTTATATCAAGCTTGTTTTATGATCTTTTTTCAAAATTTGTCTAAAAACAATTTTGAAATGCGCAGTACAATAAAGACCTATCTTTTTGGTATTGGGAAGAATAAGATTCGTGAATTGAAACGTGTGCAGTATAAACAAATAAAAAACAAAGTTCTTTTTCTTTCTGATTATAAAGATGTAGTTATTGAAGATTGGGGAGAAAAAGAAGATTTACTTCAACTGATGGAACGAGGATTACAGATGATTGATGAAAAATGTAGGTCTTTACTTACTCGATATTATTATCAAGGACAATCAATGGAAGAGATTGCCTCAGATATGGAATATAAAAATAGTGCCACAACAAAAAACATGAAATATAAATGCGTGCAAAAACTGCGCAAATTGATTGCTCCTGTACAATAAACAGGGTCTACATCAAATAAAAAAATGGAATAAAAGGCTAATTGATTTCCTTTTTTAATCTCCTAAACACCAAATAAATGGAATTTAATGAAATTCAAACATTAATTGATCAATATTTAGCAAAAACACTTTCTTTAGAGGAACGTGATCGTTTCGAGCGATTACTTCAACAAGATGAAGACGTTAAAAAACAATATGAAGATACCTTAAATATGGTAGACGGAATCCGTTATTCCGAAAGCAAAAAGCTATTAAAAAAGCTTCAAAAATTGGAATCGGAAAAGCCATATGTTAGTCAAGATACTCCATCCTCTGCAAGAGTTATTCCCCTCATGAAGTCGGGGATTGCGGCTGCGGCTGTTGTTGCTTTAGGTATTTTAGCCTATACCTTCTTGATGCCCAAATCTATAGATTTTGATTCGATGTATGCTCAAAACTATAGTCCAGAACCTAGCGAAATTGTTCAACGTACGGTAGAAGATCAAGAACAATTAGCTCAAATTAAAGCGGTATTTTCTAATCACGATTCGAAACAAGTGTATAATGCATTTTATGCTTTTCACAATAAAAAATATAAAGACGCCGTCAACTTATTTTCTAATTTAATTAGCAAAGAAAATCATCCAATGTTTGTGTTTTTTCTAGGGCAATCTCATATGGGAAATCAATCTTATGAGGCCGCTCAAAAAACATTTGATCAATATCTTTCCAGTGGAGATGTGACCTATCAAGAATCAAGTATTTGGTATAAAGGATTGATTCTACTAAAACAAAAAAAGGAAGACGAATTAAAAAAATTATGGAAAGATTTTGTTAAAAAAACTTGTACGAATTGTATAAAAGCTAAAGAAATTTTAAATAGTTTAGTATAACATTAGTTTTACGAACTCCATTTTTTTGGATTAAAACTGATCGATTTATTTCTACATCTAACCCAACTCCATTTAATCATCCCTAAAATTAAACACAGATGTTAGAAACATTTAAAGGCAAAATTTACCTTGCCGCGAATAAAGGCGGTTTAGGTATTCTTTCTTACGAAAATGGTACGAAGTACATCCTTTATTATCGTGCGCCTTCAGAATCTTTATTTACCCATAAAAAGGACGACTCGATTGTTTTTTGCATAAAAAACGTATCCATTGAAGTCTCTGATATTAATAGCTTAACCGTTGAAAAAAAGGAAGGTGTTGCTATTTTAGTCAAAGAACAAATTGATAAGGATGGTGAAAAATCCTTTCAATCCGGAATTGATTTAATTAGTGATGTGGATGCATCGATTACGTCTGTGGTTCGGTCTAATTCTAAAGGAGGGGAAGATCCGCCTAAAAAAGGAGTAACTCCAGGTACAGAATTTTTATATCGATATGGAAAGCTTAAAGTCGTTAATCCAAATCGAACAACAACAAGTTATTATTTTGATCGAAGAGATTATCCATTAATCACTGAAACTTCAAATACCCCTTTTTATGCCACAAAAACGGTTCGTGCCATAGATGTAAACCAAATGCTTAACGGACTTCCTCAAACATTAACTCCCGTTTTGTTTGCGATTGACATTACGACTTCTTAAGCCTAAATTTTCTCCAAAGAAAGAGTGATACAAAAGCACCAATAACTATTATTAACCAATAATAAGTATTGGTGCTTTTCATTTGGTATACTTTAAATCCATCACCTAATGTAGAAAATGCAGCCCAATTCGATGGGTGAGCTGTGCCTGCACTTTCTTTTTTCATAAAATCTAACTTTGCAAGATGCAATGAAGTTCCCACGTTTTCTCCTGAGCTCAAATATCCATAGAACGATTTCATAATAGCAGAAGAGGCACTATCATTAATTCGCCAAAAAGTAGATACAAGGACAGGACTTCCTGCATAAGCAAATCCACGAGCGATACTAAACACACCTTCGCCTAAATAATTTTTCCCTTCCGCAGATTCACATGCGCTTAAAACGACTAATGGATTGGATAATTTGAGGTTGTACAATTCATAGGCTCTTAGCGTTTCGGATTCTGTTTTATTTTTTTTAGCTGGGAAGAATAAAGCTGCGTCATATTTGTTGTTTTTTCCTCCTTTCCCATGTATACCCAAATGAATAATTTGTTTATTTTTCGCTTGATTTAAAAAGCATTCTTTATTTCCTTTTTCTCCTGAAAAAAAGGCCCCATCATAATATTCTTTTATCCAATTCAATTCTTCTTTAGAACCCACAATTTCAGGCATATCAAGATTTTCTCCAGTATAACTATAACCCAACACTTGATCTATTTTTTCTACTTTAGTTTTTCGTTGTTGACCAAAAAGTGTACTAAATGAAAAAGCATAATTAACCAATACGGATTGGATTAAATAGGGTTGATCTTTATAGTTTGGAATAGAGGTAAAATTGGGATTCACTATAAATGATTCAAATGGAATTCCATTTACAATTCCATCAGGAACAATCCATAAATAAGACGATTTAGTTTTGTTATCCATCACAAAAGGCTCCATCAATTCTTGATATAAGAAATGAGCACTTTTTAAAAACGTTCTAAAAGATTTTTGAGGATTCTTAAAGCGTAAAAAACTTTTTGTCAATGATTCCCTATAATCAAGAATATACTTTTTTAAAGTATCCGTAATGGGAATACGCTCAAAAACAAATTCATCTTCTAAAGCACTAATTCCAAACAAAACAGAACTATCCTTTTGAAAAAACTCTAATAATTGTTCCTTTGGATTAGCTCGTTGTGCTATGCTAAAATTGGGATAATATTTTTTCGTCTCTTGAAAATCAGGCGCTGTCTTTTTTATCGAATCTTTTATTTTTTTCATTCGAATAAAAAGATTTAAACCTTCTCTATTTAAACTATTAATTTCTTCTTTTTCTAATGGCGTTAAATTTGATTGTTCATCCAATTGATTAATCCGATTTCTATTGACCTCCATCTTCGTTTTTAAACTCGCTTCTTCATCTCTAAATTGAATGGGAATGGATTGGTCAGAAGAAAAATTAGCATTTCGTATAGCTTCAAATAAACTTATGGATTTATTCTTTTCCATAATCATAATTGCAAAATCAATGTACTTCTTATTACCTGTTTTTTGATAGGCCAAATATGCCGATTCTAACGCTGCGCTATACACAGGGTTATATTCTTTTTGCGCTAAAAATAAATTCGTATCATTTTGAACTGAAGAAATTCTTATAGATGTGATGATACTATCTGCTTTTAAAAAACAATCCAAAGCAGCATCCAAATAATTGATTTTAGCCTCATCTTTTTTATATAGATTATACAAGGCAATGCCTTTTTCTTTAAAAAAATGAATGCATCTATAGTTTAATTTTTTATTTCCAATCACAGGATTTTCTATCACTGAATTTGATTTAAATTCTTTAAACCTTGCTTGTAATGCTTTATGAAAGAATTGATGCGATTCTTCTGGTTTATTCATCTTATCAAGCACTGTTCCTTTTAACCAAAAAGAAATAGCGGTTTCTTGTGCATGAAAACCAAAATTCTTTTGATTCGCTTCTAATCCTTGGGTATAGAATTCGTCTGCCTTTTCAAACTCTTTATTTGCAAAATAGGACACGGCTTGATTCCGAAAATAAAGACTCAAGAAAGTTCTTGAAATTCCTTTCGTACCATTTTTTAATCCTTCAGAGAATAACGCTTTTGATTTTTCTAACTCTCCCAAGTCATTATATATTCCTCCAAGAGAAGTAAAAACGGAGTGCCTACCTAAATCCTTATGTTGATCAATTAAAGGAAGCGTTGCTTCAAAATATTTTCGGGCTTTCTTATTATCTAAATTGTGGACATAAATATTTCCAGAAACAATTAATGATCGATAACGCTCAAAATAATTCGGCTTTGGCAATGCTTCGGCTACTCGCCTAGTCTCATGTGCAAAAATTTCTGCTGAAGAATAATCGCCCTTCTTTCGTAAAATAGAACTTAACCAATATAAGACTTTAAAATACGCTCTTGGATTCGTTTGAGTTTGTTTCCTTCTTATTTCAAAACTAGCCAAACAATAATCTAAAGCTTTATCATCTACCTTTAATATAAAACGATAATATTTCCCCATTTCCTCTAAACAAGTAGCTTTCAACGCTTCCTCTTTTGGGTAATTATCGGACAATAAATCAAGTGCTTTTTGATATTTATCTAATGCTTTTCCTTGTTGATTCTTATTGTAATAATTTAAACTAAAATCCAATTGTCCTTGAGTAATGAGCAGATAAATCTCTTGAAGTGGGCTTCTCTTTTCTTTTGGAAAACGAACGATCAATTGCTCTAATTTCGCTTGTGCTTCTGCTAATTCTCTTTTTTCTGTCAAGATTTGAACGCTGCGTTGCATTTGCCAAAAAGCATCTTTTTCGTCTAATAATTGAACCTGTTCTATTGCCTGATCGAAAGCGCGAATAGCAAACAAAGAATCTACAATTTGCAAGGTTTCGTTTTGGAATAAAGCGGCGGTATCTTGTCCATTAAGTATATTAGGAAAGCATAAAAAGATCCAAAGAAAGCTTCCTACAAGCCAAGCAGAAAGATCCGTTTTCATTTTTTTATATGTACAAAAAAGATTACTCAAGAATCGGATGATTTAATTCTTTTTTAGGAAATAATAAACTACCACCAACCAAAACAAATACTGCTACCAAAAGACATGGAATTAAAGCATCAAAGCCAAAGGTAATGGATTTGGGCAGCCAACCTAAACTTAAACAGATATATAATGTTTCGGCAGAAAGGATAGAAGCGATGGCAGCGGTTGGATGTGTGCGTTTCCAATGAAGTACCGCAAACGTTACGGGAAATAATAAGGCTAATCCAGTAAAAGCCATTTTCACAATTGCAAAAATAGAACTGGGTTTAAAATAAGCTATACTTAACGCAATTAATGCCAAAATAATGATGATCAATCGACTTATCCATACTTGGTTTTTAAAGCCGTCTTTTGCCGCAGTTTCATTTTCCTTTTTACTAAAAAAAACATCTCTTGTTAACATGGTACTTAATGCTAATAATTGGCTATCTAAAGTAGACATAAAAGCAGCTAATGCTCCAGTCATTATAATGGCCGCAAACGCAGGAGACGCAATTTCAGGATTATTCATTAACATGGGCAAAATTTTATCTGCTACTTTGGGACTTGCAGCTTCTGATAATAAATCAGGATAAACTAAATGACCATACATACCAATTAACACGGGAGGTAAAAATAAAATGGTCGGCACTAAAGCATAAAGCACCGCCGACTGTTTGAGTGTTTTTAAATCTTTTGAAATAAAAAATCGCATAAACATTTGAGGAAACATGGGCACGCAAAACAGCCACAATAAAATCATACTAAACCACTTCTTTTCGGTAAAAGAACCATTGGCTCCTTCCCTACTAAATAAAGCGGGAAATTTGTCATACACTTCAGCGTTCGCTTTACTAATTCCACCTAAATATTGAACAACTAAAATCAAGGCAGCAAACATTAGACTAAACATCAAAATCCCTTGGATCATATCGGTAATCGCAATACTTCGCATACCTCCAACAAATACATAAACCACAATGAAGAACATGAGTAAAGCACAACCCACAAAATAAGGCACTTCTCCATGCGTCAATTCATTAATAATAATCCCTGCGCCAATAGGTTGAACCGCCATATAGGGCAAAGTAAAAAAGACCATAACCAATAGATACACTATTTTTAATGGGGGACTTTGGGTTTCTCCTCCGATTAATTCGGGAGCAGTTACATAGGACTTTGTTTGACCAAGTTTCCACGTTTTTATGCCAATAACAAAAAAAGAAACGGCAGCTAAGGCAGTGCCAAAAGCCATCATCGGATAATAACTAAACCCTGTTCGGTAACCTTCCCCTGGAAAACCTAAAAAAAAGAAGGCGCTAAAGTTGGTGGCGATAAAGGTGAAAAACATAATCAAAATACCAAAACCGCGACTTCCTAAAAAATAGTCTTCTGCTGTATTTTTTGATTGATTATATCCAATAAAACCAGTCAATAAGGTGATGAATAAATACACCCCAATTATTAGGTAAATCATCATTTTATAGCCTTTAAGATTTAGGGTTTTCGATCAATTTACTCATACCATATATGGCAATGGGAATACATAATTGCAATATTAGGAAATAGTAAAAATAGTTAGGAAAATTTCCTCGTCCCATTTGAATGGATTGCTCCCATTGCCAAAAATCCATAGCGAGAAAAAACAGAAGGAAGAAAAAAAACATCCAAAAAAAGGGTTTCTTAAGTAAGGGCATATCGTGGTTTTTGAGTCATTGAAATTAAGATTCTTTTTTGAATTATAAAAAGGACTTAGTTACTTTGCTTTGTAAAATGGTTACATAATTACTTACATTCGCAAACTAATAGTTTTTACTTCACCTAAATGACGCCAAACAAACCATCATATTCCAATCAGGAAATTCTTGATTTGTTGAAACAAAACAACAAACAAGCCATCGAATATTTGTTTAAAAGCGAATATAAGAGCTTGTGTTTTACGGCTTATCGCGTAGTTAAAGAGCAACATACCGCAGAAGATTTAGTACAAGATGTATTTTTTGAGCTTTGGCGGAGACGAGAAACTATTAATATCCGAACTTCCATTCGTGCTTATCTAAAACGGGCGGTGATCAATAAAACTTTAAATTATGTTCGCGATAAAAAAATCAAGTACGATGATGAAGGCGCATTGCAGTTTACGAGTACCAAGCAAAATATACAATTAGAATTAGAAGCATCAGAAATGCAAAAATTAATCGATTTGGCTTTAGATGATTTACCTCCCAAATGCCAAATGGTGTTTTTACTTAGTCGATATGACCAACTTTCTTATCAAGAGATTGCGGACAAACTGGATATTTCGACAAAAACTGTAGAAAATCATATCTCTAAGGCATTGAAAAGATTACGCATTGCGCTTGGCCCCTATATAAAAACAGTGAGTTGGTTAGTAGGCATTTGTTTCCTTCTTTAAGGGATATATATAAAAAAGGAAAAAAATGTTAAAAAAATATTTTTAGACATAGGGGAAACTAAAATTAAATGTGTCACGTATTAAGATAAGAGAAAAAAATTAATGAATCAGGATCAAATACATATTATCATTCACCAATACCTAACCCAAGCATTAAGTGCAGAGGAAAGGGTCAACGTGGAAACTTGGTTAGCTGAAAACGAGGCCAATCAATCTTTATTTGATTCGATCAAGCTTTGTTGGGATTTGAGTGAAGGGCTTAAAGATGACTTTGATGTAGATACCCCCAAAGCATGGGCCAAATTTTCTAATCGAATTGATCAAGAAGCCCCATTAAAAAGTGGAAAAATTGTTTCTTTTAAATGGGCTATTCGTGCAGTAGCTGCGGCAGTTCTTTTAGTTGGAGGCTGGTTTATTAGCCAACAATTTTTAAATAATGCCAATACTTTTGTGGCAGAATCGGGCGTGGAAAAAGTACAACTTGCAGACGGTTCTTTTGTTTGGTTAAACGAAGGAGCACAACTTCAAGTCGAATCATTTGATGGAAAAGATACTCGATTGGTGCATTTAAAAGGAGAAGCCTTTTTTGAAGTTGCAGCAGATAAAACACAGCCGTTTATTATCAAGACTCCACAAACAGAAGTAAAAGTAATAGGAACCGCATTTAATGTGATTGCGAAACCTAATGAAACACATACTATCGTTAAAGTTATTTCTGGAACGGTACAGTTTAAAGGAAAATCAAGTCAACCTGTAATCCTAAAACAACGAGATTATGCGCGATACGCGCACCAGTCCAACCAAATGGAAAAAAGTTTAGTGAAGGATTTAAATTCCATTTCTTGGAAAACGGGCATCCTTTCATTTAGAAACAAACCCGTTTCAGAAGCGATTCAAGCAATCGAAAATCATTATGATGTGCAAATTGATCGCAAAGTACTTAGCATTAGCGATTGCCCTTTAAATGCTACATTCAATGGATCTAGTATTGAAGAAGTAATGGCTTCACTTAAAACTGCATTTACCGCAGAAATCCGAAAGGTAGACGATCGTAATTATCAAATTCTTGGTGGTACTTGTACTGTAGAATAATAAGATGATATCTAGATAAAAAAAGACTGGGTTATTAGAAATCCCGAATTTTCTCTTGAAAATTCGGGATTTCTTTTAGTATAAATGGATGGATGCTTTCTAAACAAACCAAGATCAGTTGCTGCAACAATTTTACTTATCCAAAGCAAAGAATAAGCATAAAGTCAATTGAAGAGCCAATTCCTCCTTCTAGAAGGACAATATCTTTACTAGAAATTACTTATCTTGGACAAGATCGTTTTTTAGAGCTAAAATGGATTTCTTTTGGGGAAAAAAATAATATATCACCTTTTTATTCTGCTCATTTTTCTAAGTAGCAGCCAATCATCTTTTGCACAATCTCCACTAGATGAGAAAGTATCTATTGCTATTAATTCTGCTCCAATATCTGATATTTTAGATCAAATTACAGATCAAACTGGAGTCTTTTTCACTTATGGCAATCATTTATTTTCTGAGCCTAGCCTTTTATCCATTAAGGTAAAAAAAACCACTATTCGTAATATCCTCAAACAACTATTAGAAGGCACATCGATTGAGTTCAAAGCCATAGGAGGAAGTATAGTCTTATATCGAAGTAAATCTTTTTACGAACAACGTGATAGATATACTTTAAGTGGATTTATTAAAGATGCAGAAACTGGAGAACGTTTAATAGGTGCTAATATTTATACCCCAGATTTAAAAGGTACGACTTCCAATAATGCAGGTTATTTTAGTTTAACCTTGCCAGCTGATACGATGACTATTACCTTATCTTATTTAGGGTATCATTCCGAAGTTATTTTGGTAAATTTAAAAAAAGATATTCAGCAAAATTTTCAATTAAAACCTTCTATAGATTTGGCTACGGTTTTAATTACAGATAGCGATAGTATCCAATCATTACCTTCTATTATCACGAATAACACCGAATTGAAACTACATGAATTGTTGAGTGTTCCTGCTATTGGAGGATTAGCTGATCCATTTAAAATGATTCAATTATTACCAGGGGTTCAATCAGGTCAAGAAGGCTCTGCAGGTTTATATATTCGAGGCGGTGGTCCTGATCAAAATCTAATACTACTTGATGATGTACCTGTGTATTATCCCAATCACTTATTTGGTTTTTACTCTATTTTTAATCCCTCAGCCATCAAATCGTTGCAATTAATTAAAGGAAGTTATTCGGCGAAATATGGAGGGCGACTTTCCTCTATCATTGATGTACATACCAAAGATGGAGATTTAAATCAATTTCATGGAGAAGCGAATTTGGGTTTAATTGCTGCGGACTTTGCACTAGAAGGGCCATTAGTAAAGGATAAAACTTCTTTTATGTTTAGCGCTCGACGCACCTATTTAGATTTGTTGATGCAACCCATCACCCAAAAACGAAAGAAGGAAAACAATATTGATGGTTCTACTTCATACTATTTTTATGATCTCAATGGAAAAATCACCCATCATTTCTCCGATCGAGATCAATTATCCTTTCATTTTTTTAGTAGTAAAGATCGGTATAATGACAATGGAGAATTTGCCTATGTTCAAGATACTTCTCGGGTGATCAATTCGAATCTTCGAACGGTAGCGTGGAAAAATTTAATTAGTGCGGTGCGTTGGAATCATGTATTTAGCAAAAAGTTATTTGCCCGAACTCAAATTAGTTTTACCAATTACAAACTTAATTTTGATGAGCTGAATGGAGAATCTCAAGTAGGTTTGTTAGATTCAGAAGCATTAAGTGAACGTAGTGCTTCCTTAAACTACACTTCGGAAGTAAAAGATTGGCTAGCCAAAGTCCACTTTGATTATTTACCTGCACCGAATCATTTTGTTAAGATAGGAATGCTTGCCACACGACATTCCTTTATTCCAGGAAAAGATTCCTTAAAAGAAGCTTATCAAGTTTTTCCAGAATCTCAAGTTTCATTTGATACCGTTTTTAATAATTATACTATTCCTGCTTGGGAAGCAGATTTTTACATTGAAGATGATTTTAAGATCAGTGATTTTCTCAAGTTAAATCTAGGTTTGCATGGTTCTGCCTTTTGGGTAGATCAAAAATTTTATTGGTCTGTTCAACCTCGAATTTTAGCCAATGTAATCATTCGAAAGCGGTGGGCTCTTAAAGCCTCTTTTTCTACAATGACTCAATATTTGCATTTATTGACCAATTCTGGACTGGGCCTTCCTACTGATTTATGGTTGCCTCCTGTGGGCTTGATAGAACCACAAGAAGGTTGGCAATCTGTGGTGGGTTTAAATTATTCTCCCAATCATTTTTGGGATATTTCAATAGAAGGATATTATAAGCGAATGAATAATTTGATTTCTTTTAAACGAGAAAGTCGTTTTTTATTGAATAGTGATCGAATTGATGAAAAAGTAACCTTTGGAAGCGGAAAATCTTATGGCGGTGAATTTTTAATCCATAAAAAAAGTGATCCATTACGCGGTTGGATTGGCTATACTTTGTCTTTATCCGAACGCACCTTTCCAGAAATTAATAATGGGGTCACTTTCCCTTATAAATATGACCGAAGACATGATGTTTCTCTGGCTCTATTCTATAAATTGAATCCTAAAATTGAATTCAGTGGAATTTGGGTTTATGGAACGGGCAATGCGATTACCTTGCCTATAAGTGAATTTCCATTGGTAGAACCTAATTCTTCAAATCCCCCTGTAATCCTTTATAATTATGGCGATCGAAATAGTTTTAGGATGCCAGCTTATCACCGTTTAGATTTAGGCGCAAAATTTGTAGTAACTAAGAAATGGGGCGTACATTCAATTTATTTAGGTATTTATAATGTTTATAATCGGAAAAATCCGTATTTTATCAGCCTAAATGTAAATCCCAACGAACCTGACACTAAAGAATTTTCGTTAACCTCGTTAATTCCAATACTTCCGTCAGTTCGATATGGAATAAAATTTTAATCATGAACAGGTGGTTTTTCTTATTATTGGCTTGTCTAACATTGTTCCTTTGGAGCTGTGAAAAACCTTTTGATCCCCAAATAGCTGAAGAGCCTGCCCAATTAGTGATCAACAGTCAGTTTTCGCCCAATTTACCTATTTTGGTCACTTTAACACATTCTAGACCTATTTTAAGTAATGAACCTTTTGAAACAATTTCTGATGCCAATATCGAAATTTTTGAAGATGGGCAACCATGGACTACCCTAGATTTTTTCCCTCTTGCTGAAAATCAACTTTCTTCTTATTACACCAATTTAAATAAAGAGCCTGTAGAAGGTAGACGTTATGAAATTCGAGTACAGGCAGATGGTTATCCTTTAGCCATTGCAAGTGATGAAATTCCATTAATGAATTATAGTATTCAAAGCTTCAATTTTTCGCATAAAAACGCGGTTGGAGATGAATTTTTTGATTTAGAGATTAATGACCAAGTTTCAGATGATAACTTTTATCATGTCGTATTTAATATTCTCACTTATGAATACTTAGCTATAAATACGGATACGATGTTTACGTTTCTATCCCAAAAAAGAACCGCTTTTGCCTTAAATGATTTTCAACCAGGTATTAGTGTAGAGGAAGATTCATATGTCGTTCCTCTGAGTCATAAAGAAGGATTTTTGATAAGTGATAATCTTTTCTCACAAAATCAAAATACATTTAGGTTACAAGTCAATGCAGAAGAATTGTTGAATAATGAACCAAATAAAATTGCCTTGGCTGTAGTTGTAGAATTACGAAGTGTCTCAGAAAGTTATTATGAATATTTTAGATCTGTTGCAGCACAATCATATGTCCAGGAAAATCCGCTTCTTAATCCTATAGAAGTATATAATAATGTGGAAAATGGATATGGGAATTTCTCTTCTTATAATTCGGTATCTTCTCCAAAGATTTGGAGATAAAAGAAAAGGTAAAGAAAAAGAGAGGCATTTCTTAAGGTTTTTTTGTTCCCCCCCCAGAGAACAAAATAATGACCATGAATTTTTTTCCTTTAAAAGAAACTACCTCTCTTACTTTACTTATACACTTATGACACCTTTTTATATATTAGCCCCTACAGTAAGGTGTGTTTTTTTTGCGCGCGATAAGCGCTTCCTTCAATACCGACTGACAATCAATACATTAGAAATAAAACAAATACATTATTTTTATACTTTTGATGTAAAAAATAATATTAACCTCCGTTTTTAAAGTACTTTTCTTGATTAATTTTGAATAATTTTGCTGGTCGGTGTGCTACCCCTTTTTGCAAAAGCCCAGTGTCAACAAATAAGTTGGTAGACAAGATTTTTTTTCGAAAATTTCGAGTATCTAATACTTCGCCTAAAATAGCTTCATAAAGTGCTTGAAGTTCGGTGAGTGTAAATTGAGGAGGTAACAATTCTAAACCAATAGGATAACGTTGGATTTGATTTTTTAACTGTAGATAACAGTGATCTAAAATTTCATTATGATCGAAAGCTAGTGTTTTTATTTTTTTTATACTATGCCAGCTCGCATTTCTTTTTTGAGATGCTTTATCAAATACACAATCTTCAATTTTAACTAAGGCATAATAGGCGATAGAAACTACCCGATCATTGGGATGACGATCAATTTTCCCAAAGGTATGTACTTGTTCAAGATATACCTTACTTAACCCTGTAAGGTCTTTTAAAATTCGATTTGCAGCTTCATCAATATCTTCTTTAGGATCAATCAGATCACCTACTAAAGACCATTGGCCTACAAAGGGTATTTCATTCGCTTGGATTAAGAGCACTTTTAAATCTCCCGCATCAAATCCAAAGACGACACAATCCGCGGATAAGACCATTTGATAATTTTCAAACTGCTTTTTCTCTGGTTTTATAGGCTGCATAGAAGATATAATTTCATCTCGAAAAAGATAGTCTTTTTTTTCGGCTTAGCCAAGATAGGTTTAACTTTCTAAGGAAGGAAATTAAAAGCTGATTCAAAACCTCTAGGAGAAAAAAAAGACCCCGCATATCACTACAGCGATGTAGATATGCGGGAGTCATAGGGTTTCTTAAACGATCAGCTATATTAAAGAATCTGACTTATTAAATAGGTGCGAATTATTGTCAAATTTAGATTCTGTGTGCTGAAAAGGAATTATACAATTCCTATTTGCCATCTTTCATAAGTAAAGATGAGTTAAAATGAAATATATTCATAATAAGGATGTATAAATGGTTATTCTTTTTTATAAGCGGTTCGTTTTTTTTATAAACGGTAATATTTGGAGTGTTTTTTTAAAAAAATAAGATCTCAAAAGGTTTAATTCCTCTTATTTCGCTTTTAAATTCTACTCAAATGCGCCATAAAATCATCTTTTTTCCTTCGAGCTACATCAA
>JAHDCJ010000158.1:0-4816 GCA_020629935.1 Saprospiraceae bacterium
AATAAAGGATGAAAAGGTAAAAATGGATAAACTGTTCCTTTTTTAAATTCATTTTTATGTGAAGGAAATTCAATAAACCCATCTTGTTTGGTAGGATTAATCATATCTCCAGAACCATTCCCCTTATTTACTTTCGCTATAATACCGCCTAAACTATCGAAGGAAATTTTTGCTTGAGCAAAGTAAGTCAGATTTGGATTGAAAGTCACCGATTCTTCTAATTGTACAAATATCGTTTCTTGAAGTTTACCGAATTGACTCTTCTGCCACCAAGGAATAAAATACTTATGAAAGCAAGCTAAAGTAGATACAGGATTTCCTGGGAAAGCAAAAACAAAAGTTTGTTCTTTATGACCAAACCAAAAAGGTTTTCCAGGACGCTGCTTCACTCGATGAAACAATTGATTCACCTCAAGCTGATCGAGTACTTTAGGAATAAAATCAAATTTGCCTTTAGACACACCGCCACTTAACAAAAGCACATCATAGGTTTCCAATATTTTTTTCAATTGTTGAAAGATGTCTTCTTCCTCATCTTTTAAATGGAAATTATCGGCAACTAATCCTATTTGATTGAGGCTGGCAATGAGCATATGTACATTTGATCTTCGAATTTGATGAGCAAGTGGTTCTGCTTCAATTGGAATCAATTCTTCGCCAGAAGAAATTACCGCCACTTTAGGATTTGCTTTTACCACAACTTCTGATTTCCCAACGGTAGCCAACACATTAACATCAATAGCCTTAATCTTTTGGTTTTCAAATAAGACGATTTCTCCTTGTTGATGATCACTCCCCTTAAAGTGCAAATTTTTCAATGGAGTAATTATTTCCATAATTTCAAAACCATTGGCAGATGCCTTTAAGTCTTCATATCGGATGATGGTGTTGGTGTTCAAGGGCAAAGGTGCTCCAGTCATGATCTCTATACATTTGGTAGTATCCTCCAAGTGTTGTTGTGGCATTCCTGCAGCGCCTATTTTTTCAACCTCAAAAAAACGTTGGCCTTTTTCGTATTGATTATAATTAATAGCAATCCCATCCATACACACCCGATCAAAAGGAGGAAAAGGACGATCTGCAAAAATATTTTCTGCTAGAATACGACCTATACTTTGATGTAAAGGCAAAGAAATTACTTTTCCATTATAAGGATGATCCAATACTATTTTTAAAGCCTCCTCTACGCTAATCATTTAACCTCCTATTGTAGTCATACTATTAAACACTTCTTCTCCCCGTAATTTTTCTTCTTCAAAACCATTGGCCAATTTGGGAAAAACAGCCTTTATTATATTAGTCTTAATGTTATCGTCGGATATTTTTTCATCTCGAAGTTGAGCTAAAAGATTCAGGCCGTTTTTAGCATAAAGACAATTAAGCATTTCTCCTTTAGGTGTAAGACGAATTCGATTACAAGAACCACAAAGCGAACGGGAATAGGCTGGAATTATACCTATTTTAGTTTGGGTATTTATTTGATATTTTAAAGAAGATGAACTTGACTTATTTTTCAATAAGTGAGCACTTACATACTTAGATTTTATTATTTCTAAAATTTTATCCGCAGATAAAAACAAGGATTTATTACCATCAAAATCATTAAAAGGCATGGCTTCTATAAATCGAACTTCAATTTGATGTTTGATTCCAAAGTCAACAAAGTCAATAATTTCGTCATCATTGATTCCTTGCATGACTACTACATTAATTTTAAAAGGAATAGCCTTTGCTTTACAGGCCATGATATTTTGAAAAACAATTCCAAAGTCATCTCGTTTGGTGATCATTTGAAATCGATTTCGATCTAAAGAATCAATAGAGATATTTAAACCTGCAATTTTAATATCCTTCAACAAGTCAAAATGTTTATGGATTAATGTTGCATTTGTGGTAATATGTACTTGTGGAAAGACTGTTGTCAATTCCTTAAGTAAAAGCTCTATTCCTTTCCTTAAAAAAGGCTCTCCTCCAGTCAATCTCACTTTCTGAATACCAAGTGCTCGAAAGATTTTACCTAAACGGATAATTTCTTCGTATGTTAATAAATCTTTTCTTTTAGAAAAATCTATACCTTCTTCGGGCATACAATACCGACATCGCAAATTGCAACGATCAGTAACTCCAATCCGCAGGTAATCTATTTTCCGATTAAATTGATCTATTAAAGACATGGATGTAAGATACTAAAGATTCTATTCAATACTTTAATTTTCCATTCCCTCTCATTTATCAAAAGAAAGCCCGTGCTATTCTTTTATAAATTCGTTGAGTTCATCAGAGGTCATATCAAATTTAAAGCCATCACTAACTAGATAATAATTTTTAGGATCGAAAACTCTTGCATAGGCATGTTTTGCAAATTCCAAACGTGTACTTTCATGAGTAAACAATTTAATTATATCCCGTACTTGTGCTGCTTTAATACAATTCGAATCAGCAATTTGCTTAGCCAATGTCAACTTACTATCTTCAAATGTTTTTCCGTCAATACTATTTTTTGCTTGGTCAAAATCATAATCAGACATTGGATATCCTCTACATCCGTTATTGCCCTGATTTGTGGGTTGGATTGCAGGTCTTGGTTCTAATCTTCCCTGATCACTCGTAGTGGTAGTTGTGGTAATTGTGGTAGAAGAATGTTCTATAATTTCCACATTAGAATCCATATTTCCAGTTGACCCAAGATTTACGTCCATGTCTACACTCACACCTCCAAGATTTACATCAAGGCTAACTCCTTCGTTGGGTTCTTCTATTTCATGTGTAGTCCCAATAATACTCGTTTCGGTAATTGTGGTAGTGGTGATTGTGTTATTTCTAGGTTCTTCTGTATAAACAAAAACAACAGCATCTGTAGGTGCAGGAGGAGCTGTTTGAATTGGAATTGCAGAATAGTTTACCAATTTCAATTCTCCCTTTTTATTTGTTTTAATAATATAAGTCGCTTCGAGGAGTTCTCCATCTACCCCCATGACCACAAGGTGTTTTTTATCAATCATTTTTAGATTTTCATCTTTAAAAATAATCTTTGCGTTATAATAAGGTTGTGTTAATCCTTCTACTCTTACATTGGTTTCTTTTTCCCAATTTTGTTTTACTCCATTAAGAATTAAATCAAAAGGTAAACCATCTGTAGAAAAAACAACTAAAGTAGACCCTTGCTGGCCTAGTATACAAGAAATACTTAAAATAAAAATAGTAATTACCGTAAAAATTTGTTTCATGCTTTTTTTTGTAAATGTACAAAAATCAATGTGCTTGTGATAAAGAACCAAATACTTTTTTATCATAAAGATAAGAAACACCAAGCAACACTAATGCTACTGCTGAAGCGGCATATTCATTATCATTTGCATAGATATGCGCAGCTAAGGCAAGTACAAAATCAAAGAAAAAGCCAGCATAAGCCCATTCTTTTAAAGAAATTGATTTTCTAGACCAAATCGCTACTAAACCCAATAGTTTTAAAACAGCTAAAGGATAAATTATAAAGGTGGGAAAACCTAGTTTGGTAAACACTTCGCTGACCATATCGTATTTTACAAAATACATCCCAGCGGACATCAGCATTAATGCAGTTATTAAACCTGTAGCGATATAATAAATGATTTTATCTTTTTTCATAATTATTAGTTTTAAAATAAAAAAGCGAAAATGGTATGACCATTTTCGCTTCAAATTTAATACAATTTTACTTTAATTTCTTGAAGGAAAAATTCCTTGTAATGCAATGATGAAATTTGTACCAAGGTAAGGATTTCGGTTTTCAACGGAGATATCAGTCACTACATTAATTTGACTTCCACTTGCTCCTGGGAAAAAAGATCCTCTCTCAAGATTTACACCAACATTATCAGATCCACCTTTGGCTCCTAATCTTATATTGGAAAATCCTGGGCCTTGGCCTTCTTGAATTGCAGTTCGTCCTCTTAAATCAGGTAAAGCAAATGTAGTTCGTCCATCGCCTCCATAAATGGTACCAATAATACTAAACAATGCTTCGTTACCGTTTATTGGTAATAATTGACCATGACAAAAAGCATAGCCTCTTGGCGCAAAATTACCTCCAAATAAAGTGATTTCACCAATAAAAGGTTGGGTATCCCCCACTTTTACGGTATGACTATCAGAAGAGCCCACGTCGATCGATGACTGCAATGATAAAACAATTAGTGTGGTAAGTGCAGCAAGCCCTACTCCTTGCAATAATTTATTGAAATTCATATTTTTTTATTTTGATTATTAAAATGAAGATACTTTAAAGTTTGCAACTCCATTCAATAAAAATTGTTAATTAATTTCTAGCTTCTTGAAGGAAAAACCCCTTGTAGACATATAATATAGTTTACCCCAAGGTATGGGCTTCGAACAGAAAGTTCTCTAGCTGCTTGAACAAAAGAAACAGGTTGTGTAGATCGATCGGCAGCAACTCCTGGATAGGTAGTATTTGTACCTAATCTTAGGGTAGCTACTTCATTACCGCCTTTTTCTCCCAACTTAACATCGGATAATCCTGGGCCTTGTCCCGCCTGAAGAGGTGTTCTTCCTCTTAAATCAGGTAAAGCAAATGTAGTTCGTCCATCGCCTCCATAAGTAGTACCTAACAGACTAAACAAGGCCGAATTTTGAGCAATAGGCAACAATTGTCCTTGACATAATGCATAACCTCTTGGCGCAAAATTTCCAGCAAACATGGTAATTTCTCCTAGATAAGGATCTGCTCCTGCCACTCGATCTGAAGATTCTGAAGACTTGACAAAAATGGATGATTGTAAAGAAAGAACTAAAATGATGGTTAAGGTAATTACACCTA
>JAHDCJ010000158.1:4916-7373 GCA_020629935.1 Saprospiraceae bacterium
TTTATCCCCGTCACAATCTCATAATTATTCATTAAACTAAAATTTAAATTGAGATGGGCTTAGAGAACATCGACCTTTCTTCATTATGGAATACCGTTTTGGCTTGGTCACCAAAAATTGTTGGCGGTATTGTTGTTTTAATTATTGGATTTTGGATTGCCAAAATCGTTACCAACATGGTTGGGA
Source organism: Saprospiraceae bacterium (assembly GCA_020629935.1). Taxonomy (GTDB): domain Bacteria; phylum Bacteroidota; class Bacteroidia; order Chitinophagales; family Saprospiraceae; genus JAHDCJ01. The sequence continues at coordinate 5,103 of JAHDCJ010000158.1, forward strand.
AATCATTAACTAAATCAGGTGTAGATGCTGATTTACTTCCTTTCTTAAAATCATTAGTAAGTGTTTTACTTAAGATTTTAGTTGTGATTACTGCTGCAGGAGTAGTTGGAATTGAAATTACGGCTTTTGCTGCTTTATTAGCTGGTGCTGGTTTAGCCATTGGTGCCGCAATGTCAGGTACGCTTAGTCACTTCGCTGCTGGAGTAATGGTTTTAATTTTCAAACCTTACCGCGTAGGTGATTTAGTAGACATTCAAGGAACAGTTGGACATGTACAAGAAATTCAAGTGTTTAATACGGTAATCAACACCCTTGATAACAAAAAGGTGATTATGCCTAATGGAATTGCTACGAGTGGCATTATGACTAACTTAACTGCCAATGGAAAATTAAGAGTAGATCTTAATGTAGCTATGCCTTATGAAGAAGATTTTGACAAAGTAAAAGGTATTATTCAAGGAGCCTTAGCTAAGGTTACAAGTAAACTACCAGACGAACCAACGATTGAAATCGAAAAATTTGATGAGAACAATGTATTACTTGCCGTAAGACCTTACGCTACTGATGCGACTTATTGGGATGTATATTTCAATTCTTATCGAGAAATTAAAAAAGCATTTGGAGAAGCAGGAATCGACGTGGCTTATCCAACAAGAAAAATCAAAAATATTTAATTTTTTTATTAATTATCAATTTAGCTTAGGCATTACCCAAAAAGGTAATGCCTTTTTTTATTCCAGTCTATACTTTTTTAGGAATAGAATCTAAATACATGGCTTCTACTTTAGCTCTTGCCCAAGGTGTTCTTCTTAAAAATTTTAAACTCGATTTAATGGATGGATCATGGGTGAAACAACGAATGGAAATGTGTCTTCCCATTTCTTCCCAACCATATTTGGTTACCAAAAATTCTAGGATATCCACTAATTTAACTCCATGCATAGGATTATTCGGCTGATCTTCTGGTTTCTTTTTCATACGTTCTTATAAAATTAAAAAGTCTGTTTACTATAACTGTAAACAGACTTCAAAGATAGTTCTTTATTTTAGCAATTCTTTTTATCGCGTTTGAAATTCAATTTTGTAGTTGAAGAAAGGGAAAATTCCTGTTTGAGTAAAGGCATCGATTTGTTCTGAACTAGCATTATAATATTTCTCATAAATATTCAATCTATTCGTTACGTTTTGAATATCAAACATAATAGAATGCGTGGCTTTTTTTCGATTTATCGTATAACTCACCCCTAAATCAAAGCGATAATATGGGCCGGAGCGATCTTCCATTATTCCTCCTTCCAAGTATTGAGTATATCCTGCTTCTTTCGAAGCTTCCAAATCAATTTCATTAAATCGAATACCTCCATTTAATACAAACTTCCCATTAAACCCTAAGATGTTATCGTTCTTTTTAAACCCAAACTCCTTCCCTCCTAAAAGGTTAAGATTATAATTTCCATTGAATTTGGTATTATACCAATTTCCATCTAATGCTTTAAATTGAGAATTATAAATCGATCCTGAAGCAAGATAATAATAACGATTTTTAAAATTTCGTTGTAGAGAAACATCAACTCCATAATTTGCTCCTAAGCCTTCACTAACCAAAGGAGGGCGTCCTACCAACCCCCAAATACTTCCAGAGTTTACAGAACTATAAGCCGAACTATCTGAAGTAACTGGCACATCATATAAATGTTGGTAATACATTTCTACTGTTAAGTTAATTCCTTTATTGGTTTGAAATTGATAGCCTAATACTGCTTGTGCAGATTTTGGAATTTCCAATTCCTTATTCGGGGTAGTCTTAGGAAGTCCATCGCCTAAATCTACTTCTAATAAGTAAGTACTTGTATGTTCAGGCTTGCTATGCAATCCTAAAGCTAGAGATACATTTTGTTTTGGAGCAAAATCCCACTTCGCAGAAACTCGAGGTTCAATGGAAAAGGTCTGATTAAAATTAAGATAGGTACCATGCACACCAGCCAATAAGGTGAGGTTTTTATGCGGTCTATTTTTCCATTGTCCATAGCCTTGAATCATACTAGCATTTCCTTGTCCATTTATTAAATTAACAAAAGTAGTAGAGTCGCGCCGCTTAAAGTTATAATCATATTTATAGGAATTATAACTATAAATCCCTCCTACACGAAATGTATTTTTCGCATTGATTTTTTGATTATACATCGTACTTACTCTTCCTGTCTGTTCATTAAATGTCGTATAATCAAACACCTCTTCTCGATAATTATCTTCTGCAATTAGCCGTTTATA
>JAHDCJ010000043.1:0-7705 GCA_020629935.1 Saprospiraceae bacterium
ATATACTCCACAACTACAAAACCTAAAAGAGCCAATGCTAAGTGCCCATAGGTTTTTCGAATAAACAGGGCGCGTTCGCTTTCGTTCGTTTGGCTTACCGTTTTTGCATAAGCCCGCGTTTCCTGTTGTTCATAAACATTATTTTCAACGTCCATAATTTAATTTATCTATTAAAGTGATTTAATTTAAAACTGGTTTCGATACTATAACAAAGACAAGATATATAAAATTCCATTTAATTGAAAATTTACAATCGTTAATACTTGGTTAAAATGTGTAAATGTTAAAAATGGGAATGCATCAATCCTTTGATTAATGCATTCCGGTCTAAAAATTATTCAGACACAAACGTTACATTTTTAATTATTTTTTATCGAAGACGAAGTCTTTTGTGATGGTGCAGAACATATCTTCAAAGTATGAACCTGGCGCATCTAAAGCTTGACGAATGATGATTTGATCGTTGTCCATTTTTTTGATTTTCGCTAATTTGGTCGCATATACATTTTCAGCATTGTTGTTACCTACGGCGTGGAAAAGGATATAATTTCCGTCATTGCTCACTTCCCAGATTCCTGTTTCTTCAAGGTTGACCATTAAGCTACCGAAAGATTTAGTGTAAGTTCCATCTTCGTTTAAATCTAAGTTGAAGTAGCTTCCTTTCATGGCTTCAAAAGCGCCACATTGGTCGATAGAGGTAGCGATATCAAATGGATAAGTATTCATTTCCCAAGCACCCGTTAATGCGGTTTGGATATCGTTTTTCAAGGCATTATTTGTTGAGACTGGTGTGCTTAAAACCAATTGGGTTTCCTGTTCATTTCCCATAAGGATACGATTGTAATCTAATGATTTTAAAGGGATGGTAAAGTTTTCCATCGTTGGGGGGTCGGTCAAAATTAAATCGAAACCTGTACTTGTATTTTCTACGGTCCAGAACATGTGGTGAAGGCTGATGTTGCCATCTTTAGATTCGGTGATAATATCTACCATTCCAAAATCTAAAAATTGGTAAAATGTTTTATCGGTAAGATGTAAAGTTTCATTTTCTAAGTTATTGTGAAACCAAGTTCCATCTTGTAATAAGGTAATAACCTGTGTCACATTTAAGTCGGTGATTTTGTTATATTCAAATGTGTCTTTGGTATTAGGGTTGGTATGGTTTCCGGTATTTGCAAAAGTAAAATTGATCGAAGTAATAAATAATGCGATGAAAAGAATGCTGTTGCGTAACATAGTTAGTAATGATTTAAGTTTTAAAAAATAATAATTGGTTTCTTTTGCTGTAAGACTTAAAAGCAGGGCTTTTTGTTACAGCAAGCGTAAAAAAAAATAAAAAATGAATTGTGGAATATCTTTCGATAAGAATATGCAAGCAAGGTAATGGGAAAAGCAATTGGTCACAAGAAGGTTCGACAAGTCTAGTAGAAAAAACGATGAAACGTAGGCGGTTTTCGAAAGACTAATTTTTATTCGAAATAATAAAAAAAAACAAATATGGAGTCACATAATTTGGGCTTAAACCTTAGTGAATACTATTGATTTGTTGGATAAGCCAAGACTTATCTGCGACGATATCAATGTTTTTAATTTCTTCTAACAGTTGAATTCTTTCTTTTTTATCGAATGGGTTTAGATAAATAAGTTTGCGTGTGTATGCGATCAAATTTAGATAATTTGTTTTATGATATCCGATGTCTTTTTGGCGATAAAGAAATGTTTGAAAACTATCTAAAAGAGATTCCAATGCATTAATTTCATCCAATTCGAAATACATTTTTAAGAGCATACGCCGAGCATCTAGATTGTGAAGTACATCATCAAAATTAACTTGGAGTAGTAAATCCATTGCTTTTTTATAATCAGGTTTTCTATGATAATAAATGGCGAGATTGTACAAATAAATATTTTCACGTTGTTTGCTGTCTAGTTTCGATTTGTATTTTTCTATAAATGACTTTACCCATGCTATTTCATTTAAACCCATTCCTGCGACCACAATATTATTATAGGTGAATTTGGATAAAACACCATTTCGGATAAAAATATTTTTATCTAATCCGAGTCGATATAAATCAAAAGCCTCTTTTAAGAAATGATTTTGGCCTTGGTTATGTTTTCGAATACAACAATTGATGGCTAGTAAATAGATATCCAATAATTCATCGGTTGAAAATTTTTGAGAGAAGCGAATAATATCTTCTTTTAATAGGAAAAAATAATCATGTCCATTTTGTTGAACTAAAGCCATATAACTATGATAATATATGGAAATTGCGGGTTTTGATATTAAATCTTTTTTATCTAAAAAAGCTAAAACTTGAGGAAGTAAATCATTGTGATATTTTTCTTTACTTATCGATTGATGCGTCCTTTGTATACAAGCTTGACGTAAGATATCGGCTATGTAAAAATCAGAAAGCGCATTAGAAAGAGTTTGTAAATTATTGGCTTGACGTTTTCGTTGATGATCAAATTCATATTGTTCTAGATTCAATAAATATTGATGATAATGAAAAGCTATATTGTGAAGGGATTGATTTTGATGTTGCTTTTGTGTGTCGGCAAGCAATTTTTCAAATTCACGATGCATTCCTCTTTTGCGCAGAGATTTGGCGAGCATAATTTTAGCGCTAAATTCATTTTCATTTAAAGCCTCGATAGTAAGATATTGACGAATGGTATCGAATAAGAAGGACATGGTATGCCGCATTTTTCGATCATTAAATTTTTCTGTAGGATATAAAAAAGAAAAAACATTTTCTTTTTTCAAGGCCAAAGGATTGGTATCTTTTACTTTGATAATAAATTCAAATAATTGAATGACATCTTGACGTTGGTTGTGAAAAGGAGATCGAACAAATTTATTTAAGTTTCGGATATCTTTTTTCTCTAGTTGAGCAATCACATTAAAAAGTCGAGAAGATTTCAATTTATTGGCAATTTATAAGTTATTTTATTGATAATGAGTGTACTAATATAAAAACTTAACTGACAAATGCGAAAAAATGTTTTTTCTTCCTCTTTATAGTTTATTCATATTTGTAGTATAAAAACAAGAACATATGAAAACATGGATTAAATATTTGTTGATTGTCTTTACAGGCCTTACTTTTTTAGGCTGGAGTTCCTCTAATATAAAGGCACAAGGTTGGGAGTTTGATTATACTTTAGGTCTAGCAAATTTAGAAGGTGTTGATGCTGTTTCTACTAATGACAATGGTACATTAATTTGTGGTTATTATACAGACGTTGCTCCGACAAGTGGCGGAGCTGTGCATCTCATTCGATTAGATCAAGATGGAGAAATGATATGGGAAAAATATCAGTACGGAGCAATGTTTTTTACCCAACCACGGGCTATGACACCAACAGATGATGAGGGATATCTTGTGATTGGTGCTTCCGATACACTCAACTTTGCTATGAAATTTGACCAACAAGGCGATCTGATATGGGAAACGTATCACCCTGGAGGATTATCTGATTCATGGAATGATGTGGAACAAACGAATGATGGAGGTTATATTGTATCGGGACTAAACAAGCACTTTAATAAATTAGATGCGAATGGGAATATCCTTTGGTCGAATTGGGTAGAACCATTAGGTTTAGGATATGCTTCTTCAGCTATAGACGAATTTTCAGATGGTTCGTTGATTAGTGGAGGAAATTGGGGTGGACAAATTCGTGTAGTCAAAGCAGACGTGGATGGAAATATAATTTGGGATAAAGGTATTATTGGAGGGGAAGGAGATGATTTAAATTCAGTGCGAATATTGAGTGATGGGAATATTCTAGTTGGCGGATATGTAGGTGGTTTTGCGGGTATTTCGCCAAGTCTTGCGAAATTAGACGCGGATGGAAATACGGTGTGGACTACTTTTAGCTCGGCTATTTCTTTTGGAGAAATTACAGATGTACAAGAAACGGCAGAAGGAAATTATTTGGTTACGGGAACAGGATCGAATAATACCTATGGCTTTGTAGAATTATTTGATGTAGATGGAAATTCATTGTGGAACAGGAATTTAAATATTCCGTCTAATACGAATGGTCGAGCCGTAAATCAAACCATTGATGGAAGTTTTGTAGTTGTAGGAAGAACGAATGCATCCACCACAGGAACCTATGCTATGAAATTAGATGGTAATGGTAATTTATATACCCATTTATTAAAAGGCTTCGTTTTTCATGATTTAGATACGTTATGTGATACACCAGATGGCGGCTTTATACCAAAGGAAGGTTGGATCATTAAAGCAGAGGGAAATAGCAATACCTTTTATGGATTAAGTAATATAGTTGGTGAATATCAATTTACCGTTCCGCAAGACAATTATGCGGTAACACTTATTCCACCAAGTAGTTATTGGATGTCTTGTGATAGTTATTTTGATCAAGAAATAAATACAAATTACGATACAACGACTTTAAATTTTAAATTAGAAAACCTTGTTTCTTGTCCTTTACTTCATGTAGATATTTCCACTCCCCTTTTGCGTCGATGTTTTACGAATACTTATACGGTGAATATTTGTAATAATGGTACCGCATTAGCAGAAAATGCCTATGTAGAAATTGAACTTGATCCTTTTTTAATTTATGAAAGTTCATCCTTACCCTATACTTCAGTAACAGATAATATTTATCGATTTGATCTTGGAAATTTATCTATTGATGCGTGCAGAGATTTTCAATTGGATGTGGAAGTAGATTGTGATGCCGAGTTAGGTCAAACACACTGTGTAGAAGCGCATGTGTATCCAGATGAATTTTGTAATATATCAAGTGAATGGGATAATGTAAGTATTGAAGTAGATGCCGTTTGTGAAGGAGATTCTATTCGATTTTTTATTGAAAATGTAGGTGCAGGCAACATGACAATGCCTCAAAACTATTTGGTTATTGAAGATCAAATCATTTTGCGAACAGGAATGTTTCAACTTGATGCTGGACAAAGTTTGATATTTGCAGAATTAGCCAATGGCAGCACTTATCGTTTAGAAGCGGAGCAATCCTTGTTCCATCCAGGAAATAGCCAACCTAGTGTAAGCATTGAAGGTTGTATTCCTGTACCTGGCCCATTTACAACAGGGCAAGTGATTTTGTATGGAGAGGATGATGAAGATTCATTTATTTCTATTGATTGTCAAGAAAATATTGGTTCTTATGATCCAAATGATAAACGAGGATTTCCTACTGGTTATGCGGCAGAGAATTATATTCATAAAAACCAATCGCTTGAATATTTGATTCGTTTTCAAAACACGGGGACAGATACGGCATTTACTGTTGTTATTCGAGATGAAATTTCTAACTATTTAGATATTAGTACATTAGAGTCTGGTGTTTCAAGTCATACTTATAAAATGGATATTGTCAATGGTCGTACCATTAAATTTACGTTTGATGATATTATGCTTCCAGATAGCAATGTAAACGAATTGGCTTCGCATGGTTTTGTCAAGTTTAGAATTGATCAAATCGCAGATTTACCTTTAGAAACAGAAATCGCAAATGAAGCAGCAATTTATTTCGATTTTAACGAGGCAATCATTACCAACCAAACGCTTCATACGATTGGTGAGCGATTGTTGGAAGTTAATGTAGAAAACGTGGTAGATCCTCAAGTCAATATTCAGGTTTTTCCTAATCCAATGCAGGAGTGGGCTATCATTAAGATCGATGGTGTTTATCAACAATTGGAATATCAATTGGTAGATGTATTGGGTAGAACCATTCGATCAGGCGAGATACAAAACCAAGAAATAAAAGTTGAGCGCTCACATTTGACTTCGGGCATTTATTTTATAAATATTATCGAAAATAATCGATTGATTGGTACTGCAAAAGTAGTAGCCAAATAGTCTAGGTTTAATTTTATTTCTAAAGGGATAAAAGGCAAAGCACTAATTTGTCTTTTGTCCTTTTATTTGTTGGAGCAACCATGTTTTTTCAGTGAGGGGTGTCGTGTTTTTTATTTTAACTATTAGTTGATCTCTAGCTACTTTATCATATGGATTTAAACGACTTATGTCTCGAATGGATCGAATGACGTTCAAGTAATTTTCTTTATGATATCCTACTACTTTATTTCGCTTTAAAAATCGTTGAAAACTATTTAGGGAAGCAGACAATGCATCGTCTTCTTGTCGCTCTAAATAGATTTTCAATAAAATAGTTCGGCTATCTAAATTGAGAAATAAATCATTAAATTCTACCTTTTGTAAATATCCTAAAACAGCGTCATAATCTTTTTGTCTATACGTCAATTTGGCCATATTATAACTAAAACTACTTTCTTGAAATTCTGTTTTCAAGAATGCCTTATAATCTAAATTAAATTGTTTTACCCAAGCAAACTCATTTAATAATAGTCCTGCTACAGCAATATTTTTATACGTATAAGGCGAGAGAAATCCATTTTCTAGAAAGACCTCCTGTGTTAAGCCTAATTGATACAATTGAAAAAGCTCTTGAATAATTTGGCTTTGCCCCATATTTGACTTCCGTATACAATAGTTGATAGCTAAAATATATACATCTCGAATTTCTGATTTAGGAAAGTGATCGCCAAAATTTTTAATATAAAATTGTAAACGAGAAAAATAATTTTCTTCCTCTGGCTTAGAAAGGGCAAGAAAAGCATAATAATACAATCCAATTCCTGGAATTTTGGTCAGGTCTTTTTCTTGTATTTCTTTTAAAATGGGTTGAATAAGTGGAATGTCATAAGCTTCTTGAATAATATTTTGATGACTTAAAATAGTACAGCTTCGACGTAATTTTTCAATTAAAAATGCAATATGTTGTTGGTTGGCTAATGCTTGAAAATCAATGGTAGAGGCTCGTTTTCGTTCAGATTCAAAAAGTGTATTTTCTAATAAAAAATGATATTGATTTTGTTGAAAAAGCAATCCTTCTTGTTCCTCTTTATTTAGTGCATTATGTATTTTTTTTTGGTTAGCCACAAAAGCTTTTTCTAAATTTCGCGATCGATATATGTTACTTAATATTAACCTAGAGGAGGTATGATTTTCTTGAAAATGAGTAATCAATAAGAATTGTTCGATTTGTTGAAGTAAGAAAGACATTGCATAACGTATAGCATTGTCGTTATATGGTTGTTTGGGAAAAATGACTTGATGAATGGTTGATTTATCTAAATTGGGATCTGGTTTCGCCATTTCTTTTTTAATAAAATCAAATAACAATTTTACATCCTTTCTTTTATTATGAAAAGGAGATTGTATTAATTTTCCTAAAGCGCGAATTTCTTTAGCACTTAATGAATTCCAAATTTCTATGAGTCGACTTCCATTCATTTTTTTGACAAAAAAGTTATAAACATGTTGTTAATATAGTGTTTATAAGTTTAAAATGTAAGTTTTTTTATTGACAAAATGGAAAATATGTTTTTGTATGGATAGATAAATCTTTACAAATTTGCATTATACCCATTGTGTAAAGTGCACAAAGAAGAGTAAATTAAAAAACAAGCAAAAATACAGCTATGAAAAAATTAGCCATTATTATTAGTCTTTTAGGAATGTTCAATCAAATCATCACCGCCCAATATTGGGAACAAATCCTAGATATTGGAGGTACTGAAAATGTTTCCGAAGTAAAACAATTGTCTGATGGTAACTTTGCCATCGCAGGATGGAATACAGATTCTATTGGATTTTTATCGAAAATAGAT
>JAHDCJ010000043.1:7805-39188 GCA_020629935.1 Saprospiraceae bacterium
GGAAGTCATTTTGATTTTACGCAAGATGGTGGTTTTATTATTGCTGGTCGACAAATTAATAATTTGGTTCAAGATGTCATCTTGATTAAAGTAGATGGTGATGGAAATTTGCCAAGAAATACTATTAATGGAAATGTCTTTTTTGATGAGTCTGGAGATTGTTTATTAGATGGTACAGAAGAAGGACAAGAAAATTGGTTTATCCATTTAACAGGCAATAATCTCGATTATTATTTAAGGTCAGATGAGTCAGGCGACTTTTCTGTTAATGTAGGATTAGGCAATTATAATCTAGAAATTGTTGATGAAAGTTTAATGTGGGAAGTGCATTGTAGTGAAAACTATCCTATTTCATTTATCGATTATGATAATACTGAAACGGTGAATATGGGAGTTCAACCAGAATTTTACTGTCCCCTACTCTATGTAGATATTGGAGCACCTTTTTTGCAATTATGCTTTGAAAGTGATTATACGGTTTCTTATTGTAATCAAGGTACCGCCTTGGCAGAAAATGCCTATATAGAAGTGGTATTAGATGAAGGTTTAATTTTCAATTCGAGTACGATTCCTAACCTAGACTTAGGGGATAATATTTATCGGTTTGATATAGGCAATTTAGCAATTGGCGATTGTGGTACTTTTGACGTGAATGTTACAGTAGATTGTGATGGCACATTAGGCGAAACACTTTGTACGGAAGCCAATATTTTTCCAGATTCACTATGCATACCTATTGACCCCGCTTGGGATATGTCGAGTATTGTTTTAGAAGCCATTTGCTCCAATGATTCCATTTTGTTTAATATAGAAAATATTGGAATAGGCAACATGGCTGATTCATTAGACTATTTTGTAATTGAAGATAATTTGATGGGCTTTCAGGGGAAATTCAAATTAGATGCAGGACAATCATATTCCTTTGGTATGCCTTCCAATGGGATTACTTATCGCTTAGAAGCCGATCAAGCGCCATTCCATCCCGGCTTTAGTATGCCATCTGTCGCTGTAGAAGGATGTGGAATAGACCCGTTGACTGGATTATTTAGTCTCGGTTTCCTCAATCAATTTACCTTAGATGAAAGTAATCCATTTCAAGCAAAAGATTGTCAACCGAATGTGGGTTCTTTTGATCCAAATGATAAACAAGGATTTCCACTAGGTCGAGAAGCGGCGCATTATATTGAGGCCAATACGGATTTAGAATATAAAATTCGATTTCAAAATACTGGAACCGCACCAGCAGTAAACATTGTTGTTTTAGATACGATTTCTCCGCATATGGATATTGCTACATTGGAACTAGGAGCCTATAGTCATCCATATAAATTGGAACTTCGTCCCAACAACGTATTAGCTTTTGTATTTGAAAATATCATGTTGCCTGATAGTACGAATAATGAACCAGAATCACATGGCTTTATACAATTTAGAATGAAACAAGAAGCTAATCTCCCTATAGGCACAGTGATTGAAAATAGTGCGGCTATCTATTTTGATTTTAATGAACCAGTAATTACAAATATAGCTTTCCATCAAATTGCAGAGCCATTGGGGGAAACTACCGTTTCTATTTTCGAAGTAGAAAAACCAGTGGAATCTTTATCTATTTATCCTAATCCATTTTTAACAGAAACCAAAATTGTAGTGGAAACGGAAGAGAAAAAAGCATTTGATGTTCGGATTTTCAACGCGATCGGTCAAGTGCAATATCAAGGTAAAACCAATGCTCAAGGGGAATTGATTTTACAACGTGAAAATATTCCTCAAGGTATTTATTTTATCGAAATATTAGATCAAAATCAACGAATAGCCAACGGGAAAATAATTGCGAATTAAACCTCTCAAATAAATAATTAAGCCTGTAATGTTTCTAAAATATTACAGGCTTTTTTTATTCTTCTATCAAATGGTTGAATGGATCATCAAAAGGATTGAGTTTATTCTTTTTATGAAATTGATCATGAATCCTTTTTGTAAGTTTTAGATAATACCCAATGTATAAAAAGGAAAGCAAACTTGAAATAATAATAATTTCTAAAAGACCGAAAAAATATATGAGAAGAGAAAAAGGAAAGTAAAGAAGAAAGAACCAAAGTAAATATTCGCTATGTATTTTGCTTCTATTTATACGCCAATGGATTAAAGAACTCATGGTTTGCCAAAAACATAAAATGACCATTAATGTAATTGTTGGGATAAAAGAAGATTTAAAAATGAACAAAGGAATAGAGCATAGGATACCCAATAATAGATATTGCTGTACGCGATAATCCAAATAATAATAATCTTTAATTGCTTTCATCATCAATCAAATGTGAGAGTACATCGTCAAAAGGATTTGCCATTCGGGTTAGTCTAATATGTGCTAAGGTCTTTTTAGTGATTGTTAAGTAATAAAAAGCAAAAATAAGAGTTGAACCTAGTGCAAGAATAAATATGGATTCATTACCGTAAAAATGGATCAGACCAAAAAAAGGAACATAAATGATAAGAAGCCACAATAAATACATTTTATGATCTCTACTATTTAACTGAATTATATTTATTATCGCACTACTCACTTGCCAAATACCTAGGCTTACCCATGCTAAGATTAAGAATATAAAAAGTGGAAAAAACAAGAACATGAGAAGAAAAAAAATTCCCATACCCACAAGAATGCCTTGTTGTACCTTATAATCAAGCGCATAATAAAAATCATATGGTTTTGACATAATTTCTATTTTTTCTTAAGAGTTTCTTTTATCCAATGTACAATAAAAAACGCAAAGTTTCAATTTTTACTGAAAGTTATGGAAACAATAACCAGTGTTAAATTTTATTTTATATGATTTCCTATTAAAAATGTATTTTTGCAAAAAAAAGAATGGACGCCAATAGTTTAAATCAATTAATAAAAACCAGACGAGCAGTTTTTCCTAAAGTGTATAATGGAAAACCAATCTCCAAAGAAGTGATTCAACAAATCTTAGAAAATGCGAATTGGGCGCCTACTCATAAATATACCGAACCTTGGCGATTTAAGGTGTTTTTGGGCGAAAGCAAAAATCAATTGGGCAAGAAACTCGGAGCAATTTATGAAGAATTTGCAGGGGATCATTTTTCTCCAATGAAATATAAAAAGGTTTCTCAAAAACCTGTTCAATCTGCATGTGTGATTGCCATTTGTATGCAACGAGATCCAGAAGAACGTATTCCAGAATTTGAGGAAATTAGTGCGGTAGCTTGTGCAGTGCAAAACATGTGGTTGAGTGCTACTGCCTACGGAATCGGAGCATATTGGAGCACACCTATATATATCCAATCTAAAGCATTGGAAGATTATCTAGAATTAAATCAAGGAGAATCTTGTTTAGGATTTTTCTACATGGGGTACTCAGATATACCTCTCACGGAAGGAAAACGAGGAAACATTGAAGAGAAAACGAAATGGTTAGAGTAATTGACATTTTAGAAAAATAACAAAAAAAGGCCCGTCAAACAACGGGCCCTTTGGGTTAATAGACTTTAATTCTTTTACTAAAATCCGGTCTTTAAAATTTTATGACTGTATCTAAAGTCTCCAAAGCGTACATGTAAAAAGTACACACCAGGACTTTGATTTTGAATATTAAAAGGAATATGATTTGCGCCTTGATAAACATGTTGTGTGCGTTGAATAACTACTCTACCGAGTGCATCAAGCACAACAAATTCTGCATCTGCCGCTTCTTCTGAAGTAAAGTATACATTAAACTCTTCTACTGTAGGAACAGGACTAACTGATATATTATAAAGTGGTTCTCTTGTCGGCGCACAATTGGCACATAAATTACTTAGATCTTCATATTGACCATCTTTTATCCAAGACATATTACCTCCTGGATTTTGAGTTCCAGCAATAACTGTAGGCGGGTAAGAATAGGCATCATTCCAAGAAAGATCTGTACATTTACTATAGTCTAAAATATCAAATTCTAATTCACCTACTTGAAGCCAATCGGTATTATTAATTGGATAGCCAGATCCACCTGCCATGGCAATATTGTATGAAGCTAGTCCACCAATAGAACCATTCGTTGAGTGCGGATTCCACACTGTAAATGAACTTGGCGAAGTAGTTTGAGATAAACCACTTAATTCTAATTCTTGATAAACTTGTACATTGGCTAATGCCGTTGGGTCATAAGAAAATCTAAAGTTCATATAAGTTAGATAAAAGTCAGCACCAGGAGCACTTGCTTTAATCTCCACAATAACCCGTTGTTTATCATTATCACAATCGGTTCCTGAAGGTACAAACCGAACCACATAACCAGGATCAGATACAGGAGGTGTACAAACATCAGAAGCACAAGGATTAATATCGTCTAAAGTGCCAGGTGCCGTAATGTAATAGGAACCATTGTCTTTGGCGCCAACTAAAGTATTGGGAAATTCCGCAGGTGTATTATCATGATAATTCAAGCCAAAACAGCCCGCATCATCTAATAAATCAAATCGTACTGTACCGATTTCTGTCCAATCCGTATCATTTAAATAGTAGCCAAAGCCACCACCAAAAGGCATGTTATAGGATACCATACCCGTAAAAGAACCTGTAAGTTTATGTCTGTTGTAGATGGAGGCAGTTTGTGGGTTACTTTGCTGTACAAAGCCAGAAAGCACTCCTTCGTTTTCAATGGTAGGGTTTGCCAAAGTATTGGCGTCATAATCAAATCGGAAGTTACTTGAAGTAATGTGAAAACCAGTATTTGCATTGGAAGCCTTGATGTCAAGACCAACCAAAACATAATTTTGATCACAATTAATTTCTTTCACATTAAATTGGAGGTCATATTGTCCTTGACCAAAGGAAGAAACAGCGCATAGCATAGCTAATGCTATCGCAACTAGGTAATGGGTTTTCATGTGTGGATTTTTGCTAGTTAGACAATAGTTTAAAAAACGATAAAAGGGGCTCTTGTTTTTTAATAGATAAATCATTTTAAAGCGGTTTTGATGAGATAATGGGTATATCAAAACCAACTTACTGCTGAAACAAATTTAAATAAAATAAATAGAAATAAAAAATTTAGAACGCTTTTGTCCTGAAAAACAAAACATTATAATTATCTCAATATGAGAAATATAATTTTCTATTTTGCCAGTGTTCCCACCGTTTTAATTACAAAACTGTAATTGAAAGCAATTTCTTTTATTGCTTCATAACGACCTGAAGCGCCTCCGTGACCAGCTCCCATATTGGTTTTTAACAAGAGTAAATTCTGATCTGTTTTTAAATCTCTAAGTTTGGCTACCCATTTGGCAGGCTCCCAATATTGCACTCTAGGATCATTTAGCCCAGCCGTAACTAAAATAGGTGGATAATCCTTCGCTTCTACATTATCATAAGGAGAATAAGATTTCATGTACTTATAATAAACTTCATCTTTAGGGTTTCCCCATTCTTCAAATTCGACTATAGTCAATGGAATCGTTTCATCCAACATCGTATTAATTACATCTACAAATGGTACCGCTGCGACTACGGCACCAAATAAATCTGGTCGCATATTGATTACTGCTCCCATCAATAATCCACCAGCACTTCCACCATAAATTGCAAGCTTAGAAGCTTGTGTATATTGCGCTTTAATAAGATGCTCGGCACAATTAATAAAATCAGTAAAAGTGTTTTTCTTTTTCAAAAACTTTCCATCTAAATACCAACGTCGGCCCATTTCGCTGCCTCCTCGAATATGGGCAATAGCGAAAATAAAACCACGATCTAAAAGACTTAATCTTAGTGTTGAAAAATAAGGATCAGTACTACTTCCATAAGATCCATAAGCATACAATTGAAGTGGATTATTTCCATCTTTTTTAATGCCTTTTTTATACACTAAAGAAATAGGGATTTGAGTACCATCTTCTGCAGTCGCCCAAAGTCTTTCTGAAGTATAATTTTCTTTTTCATAGCCACCAAGTACTTCATACTCTTTCTTTTTTTCAAATTCTTGGCTGTCTAAATGAAAGTCAAATACCGTTCGTGGAGTAATTAAAGAAGAATAGGTAAATCGTATTTTTTTCGAATAAAAATTAGGATTACTTCCTCCCCAAAAGGTATACACAGGTTCTGGAAAATTGATATAATACGCTTCTTGAGTTTTAAAAGAATAAACCTGAATCGCTTGATTTCCTTCTTTTCTACAATAAATAACTAAATAGTCTTCAAATGCTTCTATGTCTGAAATTAATACTTTAGGATCATGAGCCAAAAAGGTCTTTCGGTTTTCTCGTTGAGGTGCATCGCAAGGCACCTGCATTATTTTAAAATTTTCTGCGTTTTCATTGGTTAATATATAAAATGAATCTCCATGATGACTAACACTATATTCTTCATTTTGTACCTTTTTGTTTAGAACTCGAAAAGGAGCATTGGGTTGATTCGCATCTAAAAAATGAACTTCTGAAGTGACTTTACTTCCCAATTGAATAAAAATATAATCTTTGCTTTTGCTTTTATAAGCATACAAAAAATACGCGGCATCGGGTTCTTCAAAAACTAATTCATCTTTAGCTTGTAATGTAGAAAGTTGATGTCGATACAAACGGTAGGGACGATGCGTTTCATCTAAGGTCGAATAAAAAATGGTTTGATTATCATTGGCCCAAACAAGAGAGCGTCCACAAGCTTTAATTTGATCTTCCAAAAGATTTCCTGTAGCTAAATCTTTAATATAAATATCATAGACTTCAGAACCATCAAAATCTACCGAATAAGCTAAAAGTTGTTGATTTTCACTTACAGAAAAAGCACCAAGGCTAAAGAATTTTTTACCTTCTGCCAAAGCATTTCCATCTAAAATAATTTCTTCTTCTGCTTCAAGAGAATTAAATTTTCGACAATAAATCGAATAGTTTTTTCCTTCTTCTGTTCGAGAATAATAAAAATAATCACCTCGTTTAACAGGTACACTTAAATCCGTCTCTTGTATTCTGCCAACCATTTCGGTGTAGAGTGTCTCCTCTAGTTCTTTATAAGAAGCAGTCATTGCCTCCGTATAAGCATTTTCTTCTTCCAAATATTGAATGACTTCAGGATTTTCTTTTTCCCTTAACCAATAATAATCATCGAGCAATACCTCTTGATGAACATTCGTTTCGTGTTTTTTTTTCGTAGCAATAGGCTTTTTCATGATCTTTTTTTAATCGAAATAGAATAAATAAAAACGGACATCCATTCTTTTTATCACATAAATAACCGAATTATAATAACTTTGGTTTTCTGATGTTAAAGAAAGATGTTATTTTAGCAGCAGAATTTTTATATTTGAAAATTCAAAAGACAAATAATTTTTTTAGCGGAAAAAGATTTGTCGCACAAGGTTATAAAAATTGTTCATTTAAAAGAAAAAAATATGGGATCTATTACAACAGGAATTCCTTCAGTCGATCTTGCAAAATTTACATCAGGTGATGCAACGGCAAGAGCAGAATTTGTACAAGAGCTTGGAAAAGCATTTCATGAAGTAGGATTTGTGGCTGTGGTTAATCATGGGGTTTCAAAAGACTTAATTGATAACTTTTTTAGTTCAGCTAAAGGATTTTTTAATTTGCCAACTGAAATTAAGAAAAAATCATATCGTGCGGATCTTGCAGGTCAACGTGGTTATACTGCTTTTGGTGTAGAACACGCGAAGCAATCAGAGGTGGCCGATTTAAAAGAATTTTTCCAAATTGGACAAGAAGTAGATGATCCAACATTAGTATCTGATGAATATCCAGAAAATGTAATAGTAGAAGATGCTCCTGAATTTACACAATTGGGAAGAGATTTGTACCGAGCGTTTGAAGGTGCAGGAAGTCATTTACTTAAAGCAATTGCCCTATTCCTCAATTTAGATGAAAATTATTTTGATCAGTATATCCAAAATGGAAATAGTATTCTTCGAGCAATCCACTATCCGCCAATTACGAAAGAACCAGAATCGGCTATTCGGGCAGAAGAACATGAAGATATTGATCTAATTACCTTATTGGTTGGTGCTTCGGCAGATGGTTTACAATTATTGAATGAAGAAGGAAAATGGGTGCCCATTAAAGCAGGTATTGGTGCAATTGTAATTAATGTAGGAGATATGCTTCAACGATTGACCAATAATTACTTAAAGTCAACGACGCACCGTGTGGTAAATCCACCAAAAGAACTTTGGCATACCCCACGACTTTCTATCCCTTTCTTCTTACACCCAAAATCGGAAATGGACTTAACTTGTTTAGAAAGTTGTGTTACCGAAGAACATCCATTAGCATACGAACCTATTTCTGCTGGAGGTTACCTAGACGAACGCCTTCGAGAAATCGGGTTAAAGAAATAAAAGAGTGACTAAATAGAGCGTAGCTTTAATTTAACTCACGTAACTTGCATTACGAACGCCAGCATAGTAATATGTTGGCGTTTTTTTATAAATAAATTTCGCTTTGTATACCATTGAGTATTGAACTATAGCTTTCGCTTTTCGTTTAAGTTTCAATACTTTTTGAAAGTTAAAAACATAATTGTATCTTCAAGACCTAAACAAAAAAGTTAATGGATTTAGCGGAAGGAAAAGCACGATTTATTCAATCATGGGGAACATTAGGCTCTCATTGGGGTATTAACCGAACAATGGCTCAGATTCATGCTTTATTACTTATAGCAGAAAAACCACTTTCTGCACAAGAAGTTATTGATGAACTTGATATTTCAAGAGGAAATGCCAATATGAATATTCGAGCCTTGATTGATTGGGGATTAGTCTTTAAAGAACTAAAACCAGGTGATCGGAAGGAATATTTTGTTGCCGAAAAAGATATGTGGGAAGTCGTAAAACAAGTCATTATTCACAGAAAGAAAAAAGAATTAGAACCCATAGTAAAAGTACTTAATGAAATCAGCGGTGTAGAAGGAAAAGGAGAGGAAGTAGAAGAATTTAAAAAAGTAATTAAAGACATTCAATTATTTTCTAGTAAAGCAGATTCTACGTTAAACAGTTTAATAAAAGCAGATCAACATTGGTTTGTGAGCACTTTTATGAATATGATTAAATAAACGTTTACCCCAAAACGTTTTTGTTATGAATTTAAAAGCAAATCAAGTAGTAGCCACCTTATTTTTATTCATTCCGATTGCCTTAGCCTCTGGAATTTGGGCTTGGTATGGCTCATGTTTAAGCACATGGTTTGATACAATGACCAATTGGAGAATGATCTTAATGGCAGGATCAGGATGGATTATTCATCTGATATTGGTTTTTGTATTAATGAATAAAGAAATTAGAAGTGACTATCTAGGTTATTTGTTTAGTGTGGTGCTTTTAAGTGGCCTTTTGATTTTATTTCTTACACTCATTGGACAAAGTATATTTCCCTTTAAAATTAAAGAGATTCCTATTTCTATTCTAGGTTTTAGTTATGCGGTTATGCTCTATCGACACATTAAAAAAACAAGTTTTATTGGGCTATCTCAAAAGTGGACTTTGTATTGGATCATAGCCATGCTCTCTGGTTTTGTTTTTTGGAGCGGGTACTTTTTTTAACAGAAAAAATTACCGAAAAACATATCGAATCGTTAAACCAAAATTAAGCAAGCCTAATTTTAAATCTTTATCAAAAACCCAATTGGGTTTCCAGTCTACCCCAAAGTTTACAGGAATCATAGGCATCGTAATTTGCCCACCAATAACGGCCTCAAAACCGAAAGTAAACTTATGTAGCTTATTATAAGCCATAGAAATTCCACCACCACCGTACACATCAGCGACTTCGGAAATATAAATTCCATATTCGTAAAGGCCCGTAAGGTTTCCTCCTCGTTCAAAATCCCATCCTATAATTCCCTCGGCACTACTATGCTCAGAAAAATAAAAACGACCTTCTAAACCCGACAAATTTCCCGCCCGAACACCAATGGCTGCATCATAACTTCGTTGTCCAAAAAGACTTATTGTCATGAAGAAAAGAATATAAAATATGCTTGTTTTTTTGATCCAATGTTTCATGCTAAATTTCATTTTTTCGACTAAAATAAACTTCTCTAAAATGTCGATATTCCATGGCATTCTGAGGTAAATTTCTAACATCGCCTTGTAATAATCGGACATCTTTACTAAAGAAAATAGGCATGACTGCCGCATCTTTTATCAATTGTTCTTCTGCTTGTTTATAAAGTGCTTGCCGTGCAGCCACATCCATCGTTTCCAGTGATTTTTCAAAATACCCATCATATGCTTCACTCTGATAACGAACGGTATTTAAATAAGATTTGGTCGCCAATTTTTTAGGTACACTTGCTCCATAATACAAACGCAAAAAGTTTTCTGGACTGGTATAATCCGCAACCCATCCAGCACGCCAAAAATGCGTTTTTCCCGTTTCGGTAGTTTCTAAATGTTGTGGAAATTGAAGTTGCAAAATCTTTACATTAATATTTAAAGATTCTTCAATTTGCTTTTGAATAGCCTCCGCAATTTGGCCATTTCGTCCTCCCCCACTATTAATTTGTAACGTAATCTCTGGCAACCCTTTTCCATTTGGAAATCCCGCCTCTTTTAATAATTTCCTCGCTTTTTCTGGATCATAATTAAATCCCTTAACGGCATCCGTCTGATATCCAGTAATGCCTTTAAACGCTGGTGGAATAATACCATTAAACGCGGGTTTACCCAATCCTTTTAACGCAAAATCAACTACTTTTTGTCGATCAATGGCATAGCAAAAAGCTTCTCTTACTTTTTTATTATTAAATGGCTTTGTCTTGTGTTGAAAACCATAATATTGATAAGACAACACATCCTGAATTTGTAATTGAAATTGTTCGTATGCGGGTGTTAATGCGGTTCGATCTGCATTGAGAATTTGATCCGTCATTTCCAAAGCAGGCCGATAAATCATGTCTAGTTTTTCATTGACAAATTCAAGTAAGGCAGACTTTTGTTCTTTGATAAAACTTACGCGAACCCCGTCTAAATACGGCAATTTGTTGCCATGTACATCTTTCCCCCAATAATTAGGATTTTTTCGCATCAATACTTTTTCTCCTTCAATAAGTGAGGTAAGTATAAATGGCCCAGTACCTACCACATTTTTTCGAAGCCCTTCCGCTTTATATTGCTTATACGCTTCTTCAGGAAAAATATAAGTAAATGGCGTAACCAAAAGGCGCATAAAATCAGGAAAAGGTTTTTCCAAAACAATTTTTACTGTATAATCATCGATTACCTGAATTCCTTCTACTCCACCTTCTGGAGCAGCTCCCTTTTTAGTCGCTTCATAATGCGAAGTAGCTCCAAGTACCTTGTCTTTCATTATCCAAAAACCTTCATTCTTGGGAATGGAAGTACAAAGTAAATCAAAACTAAACTTTACATCCTTTGCCGTCATCTCTTTTCCCTTTTCTTCAGGAAAACAAGGATTATTATGAAATCGTACCCCTTGTCTAAGCTTAAAGGTATAGTTTAAGCCATCTGGACTAATATCCCAGCTTTCTGCAAGTAAGGGAACAATTTTGAGTTCATCTTGACTTAAACCAACTAAGCCTTCATACATGTTCGTCGATAATCTATGGGCGATGGTTTCAGTAATGTTCAATGGAAATAAATCCCGAAAGTAAGATTCTTCATTATATCTAAAAATACCACCAAACTCAATACCGCCTAAGCCTTCTCGAATTTCTGAATCTAGTCCTTTTGTTGGTTCATCCCCACTAAAACATCCAATGAAAAGGAACATGGAAAAAGCAACACATATTTTTTTAAATAACTGCATAAGTTCTCGTTTAATCAAGACGGATAAAAAATTAATAGTTTACATGTTTCGTCGGTATTGTCCACCCACATCATATAAGGCATTTGTAATTTGCCCTAAAGAAGAATACTTCGTCACTTCCATTAGATATTCAAAAAGATTTTCGTTTTCTAAAGCAGCTTGTTGAATCTCTTTCAACATCTTCGCTGTTTGTTCTGGATGTCGATTTTTTAGCGCATTGAGCGTCTCTATTTGATCTTCTTTTTCTTCTTTCGTAGATCGAATTACTTCTTCGGGAATAATCGTAGGCGAACCGTCTTTAGATAAGAACGTATTTACGCCAATAATTGGATATTCTCCTGTATGTTTAAGCATTTCATAATGTAAACTCTCTTCTTGAATTTTTCCTCTTTGGTACATCGTTTCCATTGCGCCTAAAACCCCTCCTCTTTCGGTGATTCGTTCAAATTCAACTAACACGGCTTCTTCTACAAGATCGGTAAGTTCTTCTATGATAAACGCACCTTGTAATGGATTTTCATTCTTAGCTAGTCCCAATTCATGATTGATAATCATTTGTATGGCAACGGCTCGTCGTACGCTTTCTTCTGTTGGGGTCGTTATGGCCTCATCATACGCATTGGTATGTAAAGAATTACAATTGTCATAAATGGCATAAAGCGCTTGCAAGGTTGTTCGAATATCATTAAAGGATATTTCTTGTGCATGCAATGATCTACCCGAAGTTTGAATATGGTATTTTAGCTTTTGCGATCGATCATTTCCTTCGTATTTATGTTTCATTGCTTTTGCCCAAATTCGTCGAGCTACTCGTCCAATAACGGCATATTCAGGATCAATGCCATTAGAAAAGAAAAAGGAAAGATTAGGTGCAAAATCATCAATGTGCATCCCTCTCGATAAATAATACTCGACAAAAGTAAATCCATTGGCTAAAGTAAAAGCCAGTTGGGTAATTGGGTTTGCTCCTGCTTCTGCAATATGGTAACCCGAAATAGAAACGGAATAAAAATTACGAACTTTTTGGTCAATAAAATATTGCTGCACATCACCCATTAATTTTAAAGAAAATTCGGTAGAAAAAATACAGGTATTTTGCGCTTGATCTTCTTTTAAAATATCTGCCTGCACCGTTCCTCGAACCGCAGCTAAGGTTTTGGCCTTGATTTCAGCATATACTTCTTTAGATAATATTTGATCTCCAGTAATCCCTAAAAGCATTAAGCCTAATTGATTATTTCCTTCTGGAATATCTCCATGATAAACAGGACGTTTAAGTCCTTTATCTTCATATTTTGCTTTAAGTTTTTCTTCGACAACACCTTCTAACTTATTTTCTTTGATATACAACTCACATTGTTGATCTACAGCAGCATTAAGGAAAAAAGCACATATCGTAGCTGCTGGCCCATTGATTGTCATAGAAACAGATGTCTTTTTATCACAAAGATTAAAGCCCGAATAAAGTTTTTTGGCGTCATCTAAACAACAAACCGAAACGCCTGAGTTTCCAATTTTTCCATAAATATCTGGACGATAATCGGGATCTTCTCCATATAAAGTCACGGAGTCAAAGGCTGTAGAAAGCCTGTTTGCAGGCATGTCTAAAGATAAGTAATGAAAACGCCGATTGGTTCGCTCTGGTCCTCCTTCTCCTGCAAACATCCGAGTAGGGTCCTCTCCTTTTCGCTTAAATGGAAAAACACCCGCAGTATACGGAAATTCTCCAGGTACATTTTCTTGTCGTACCCACTCTAAAACGGCGCCCCAATCTTTATACTTGGGTAAAGCAATTTTAGGTATTTGTGAATGAGATAAAGAAACGGTGTGCGTAGGAACTTTAATTTCTCGATCTCTTACTTTATAAGTAAAGACCTCTGCTTTATAGGCTTCTTTTTTAGATTCCCAAGCATCCAAGATCCGTTTGTTTTCTCCATCCAAATCAGCAGTTAATTCTTCACTAGTTTGTTTTAATACTTCAAGTAAAGTATCTTTTTGTGCCAAATTCTTTTGATCATTTATCGCTTCTATCGTTTTTTGAATACCAAATAACTTTCGTGCAATTTCTGCTTGTTGCTTTACTCGTCGATCATAATTGCGATTATTGTCGGCTATTTCGGCTAAATATCGAGTTCGGTTTGGTGGAATGATATAAATTTTTTCGCTCATTTCTTTTTCTGGAGCAAAGCCAGAATTTAACGAAATGCCCGTTTTTTCAGTGATAGACTCCATGACTCCACGGTATAATTGATTCATTCCGGGATCATTAAATTGCGAAGCGATTGTTCCATAAACAGGAATATCTTCATCGGGCGTTTCCCAAAGTTCATGGTTCCGTTTAAATTGCTTTTTGACATCACGTAAAGCATCTAAAGCACCTCGCTTATCAAATTTATTAATGGCAATGAGGTCTGCAAAATCGAGCATGTCGATCTTTTCCAATTGAGTTGCTGCCCCATATTCTGGAGTCATTACATAAAGCGATAAATCGGAATGATCCACAATTTCTGTATCGGATTGCCCAATCCCTGACGTTTCTAAAATGATTAAATCAAAGTTAGCCACTTTAAGAATATTAATGGTGTCTTGTACATTTTTTGAAAGGGCTAAATTAGATTGTCGTGTAGCTAACGACCGCATGAAAACACGCGTATTGCTGATGGCATTCATCCGAATTCGATCTCCTAATAAAGCACCTCCTGTTTTTCTTTTTGAAGGATCTACAGAAATAACAGCAATGGTTTTTTTCTCAAAATCAATTAAAAATCGACGGACGAGTTCATCGACTAAACTGGATTTTCCTGCTCCTCCTGTACCTGTAATTCCTAAGATTGGAGTTTTTATGGCTTCTGCTTGTTGGGCAAAAGCGCTAATCCATTCTTTATTTTCTTCAGGAAAATTTTCCGCAGCAGATATTAATCGTCCGATTGCTCGTTCTGATTTTTCTCCAATTGCTTTAAGTTCGCCATTTATCGAAGTACCCGCCGGATAATCACATTGTTCCAATAAATCATTAATCATTCCTTGAAGACCAAGCGTACGGCCATCATCTGGAGAATAAATACGAGCAATGCCATAATCGTGAAGTGCTTCGATTTCAGTAGGAAGAATGGTTCCTCCACCGCCACCAAAAATCTTAATATTAGAAGCATTGTTTTCTTTTAATAAATCAAACATATATTTGAAATATTCATTATGCCCACCTTGATAAGAGGTAATTGCAATACCTTGCGCATCTTCTTGAATTGCTGTATCTACAATTTCTTTTACCGATCGATTATGACCTAAATGGATGATTTCTGCACCAGATCGTTGCATGATCCTACGCATGATATTGATTGCCGCGTCATGTCCATCAAAAAGAGAACCTGCGGTAACGATCCGAATTTTATTTACAGCTGAATATGGAGCCACTTTTTTCATAATTGCTTTTTTGTAAAAAGAATAGTATTGCAAAATTAACAAATTAAGGTAGAATCTTATATCCTAAATAAACCAATTTCTATTTGGGGCTTTCCCTATCGGGTCGGTCCTTTCCTGGCGTCGCTAATCGCTCGGTGCTGCGCACGGCTCCTTCGTCGCCCCTTCCAAGCACCTAAGCCAATGCACTTGGCCTGTGTAACGAGAAGATTATCAAAGGTTCCAACATTTTCCACAAATTGTGGATAAAAGGAGGCATTATTCTATATGAATATATGTAGATTTGCAACATTAAAATAAAACAAAATATGGCGAACATAGAACAACTTGAAAAAATCGCTTCACAAGTACGAAGAGATATTGTTAGAATGGTACATTTGGCGACTTGTGGTCACCCTGGAGGATCACTTGGGTGCGCTGATTTATTGACCGCATTGTACTTTGAAGTAATGGAGCATCAATCCGATTTTAATATGTCTGGAGAAGGAGAAGATATGTTCTTTTTATCCAATGGTCATATTTCTCCAGTTTGGTACAGTGTATTGGCAAGAAGTGGATACTTTAATGTCGATGAATTAGCCACCTTTAGAAAATTGAATTCTCGCTTACAAGGGCATCCAGCAACACATGAGCATCTTCCGGGTATTCGGGTAGCTTCTGGTTCTTTAGGACAAGGAATATCGGTTGCAATTGGTGTGGCTCTAAGCAAAAAGATGAACGGAGATGATAAGTTGGTCTATTGCCTAACAGGAGATGGTGAATTGCAAGAAGGTCAAATCTGGGAAGCAGTAATGTTTGCTAATCATCATAAAGTAGACAACTTGATTACCATTGTAGATTGGAACGGCCGTCAGATTGACGGAGATGTAGAAGATGTAATGGCATTAGGAGATTTGCCATTAAAATGGAAAGCTTTTGGTTGGGAAGTGATGACGATGGACGGAAATAATATGACCTCTGTGGTTAATACGTTAGCCGAAGCTAAAAAGAAATCAGGACAAGGTAAACCCATTGTAATTTTGATGAAAACAGAAATGGGATTTGGGGTTGATTTTATGATGGGAACCCACAAATGGCATGGAGTAGCACCTAACGCAGAACAGACTGCAGAAGCATTGAAACAATTAGAAGAATCATTGGGCGATTTCGCTGTATAAAATAAATAAAAAATGAAATTAGATCAGATAGTTAGTTCCGGAAAAAAAGCGACGCGTGATGGTTTTGGTGATGGTCTTTATGAAGTGGCTAAAAATAATCCGAAAGTGGTTGCCCTTTGTGCAGACCTTTTAGGCTCTTTAAAAATGCAAAAATTTATTGCAGAATTTCCAGAGCGTTTTTATCAAATTGGTATTGCTGAGGCAAACATGATGGGTATTGCCGCAGGGCTTGCCATTGGAGGCAAAATTCCTTACACCGGAACGTTTGCCAATTTTTCTACTGGCCGTGTGTATGACCAGATTCGACAATCAATTGCCTATTCTGGAAAAAATGTGAAGATATGTGCTTCGCATGCAGGACTTTCTTTGGGAGAAGATGGGGCAACGCATCAAATTTTAGAAGACATTGGATTGATGAAAATGTTACCCGGTTTTACCGTAATTAATCCATGTGATTATAATCAAACCAAAGCAGCTACGATTGCTTTAGCCGATCATGAAGGACCTGTTTATTTACGATTTGGTCGCCCAAGTTGGCCGATCTTTAGTCCAGAAAATGAAAAATTTGAAATCGGGAAAGCTTGGTTGATGTGCGAAGGAACAGACGTCAGTATTATTTCTACGGGTCATTTAACTTGGAAGACAGTAGAGGCAGCAAAACAATTGGCTGAAGAAGGAATAAGTTGTGAATTAATCAATATCCATACGATTAAACCTTTAGATGAAGAAGCCATATTGGCTTCTGTTGCTAAAACGGGATGTGTAGTTAGTGCTGAAGAACATCAAATGCATGGAGGATTAGGAGATAGTATTGCGCAATTATTGGCAAGAAAAAATCCTGTTCCAATGGAATATGTGGCTGTAAATGATAGCTTTGGAGAAAGCGGTACGCCGAATGAATTATTAGAAAAATATGGTCTTGATACACCAGATGTAATAAAGGCAGTAAGAAATGTACTAAAAAGAAAAGAGGCTAAGGTTGATTAGTAGATTAGTTCGTTTATACATATAAAAAAAAGAGGGCCTCATTACTTATAATGGGGCCCTTCAAGGTTAAGACAAAGGCAAATTAAAAATTTGTTTCCGCTACAGTTCCGTTTTTCAACGTTTTCTTTTGTGTAACACGAACCTGTTTAGGAATTAATATTTTATAACGAATTTTGAATTGTGGTTCTTCACCCTTTACAATCAATTCATTTCGCCATTTTTTTGTTGTTAATGTCAATTTGTTTTGCACAGAATAGGTAACGACTTCATAGTACCCATTTCTTACATAATAATCTAAAACAACTTCTTTTTCAGTATTTGTAGAAATTGTTGCTTCAACCATTATTTGATCTCCATCCCACTTTTGAACTTCAATCTCATCATTAAAGACCAATACGACCTCCTTCGCTTTTCCTAAACCTAAGGTTTGAAAAGCAGACTTTTGATGTTGTCCGTATAAAGATAACACAAAAAAGAAAGCAATTATTGTGGAAAAAAGTCTCATTATTTTTTTACATGAAAAACTAAATAACTCTTAAAAGTAATGGATTATTTAATGTCACGCAAGTTGAAATCTTATTTGTATGTGGATAAAGATCTTTTTTGTGTTGTTTTTTCCGCGTATTTTAAAAGTGTTTTTTATATAAATCACTGGTTATGAGTGATAAGTTCGTGACAACAAACAGACTTTTGTTTTTGTGACTTGATAAATTAACAATTATTCTTTTTTTTGTTGATGTTCATATGATTTATGAACGAATTTAGTTGATTCATTCAAAAAATAATGCTCATCGGTATATTTTTATTTCGATCAAAATAAATAAATTTATTTGTCACAAATAGAATTATTCCTAAACTAATCGTTTAACGCTTGTTTTAGTTTCAATTGGAGTAGCTAGAGTGGAGTTTAATAACAAAAGCCCAGGTTTCTTACCAATATCTAAACTACCTAGCTCTTGGTCAAAACCTAGAGCTTCCGCTCCATTTAATGTAGCCCATTGTAGTAATGTTTCAAAGTCTACATAAGATTGATATTTAGTAATGGTTTTCATTTCTTCTAAAACAGATAATTGCCAATTGGAAGTGAGGCTATCTGTTCCTATGGTCATCTTTGCATTGCAATCTATGAAGTTTTGATAATTAGGTAGGCGATTTTCAATGTATAGATTGGCATTAGGACAAGTGGCCCAATATACTTTACTTCCCCATTCTATTGCGGATTGAATGTCTTCTTTTTGACTAAGCGTATTGTGTACAAACAATGTTTTTTGTTTTGGATCCATATTTTCTAATGCATATTGAATAGAAGAAACACCATTCGCATTTAAATCATCTACAGATAATCCAAATCCTTTATAAAAATCAACAAAGGCACCAGACTTATCCACAAAAAGTTCGTTTTCGGGTGGTGTTTCTTGATTATGAATACTCACTGTAATCTGCTCGTTTTCTTTATTGACGGTATTAATCAATTGGAATAATTTTTTCGAAACAGAATACGGCGCATGAGGAACAACCACATATTTATCTTTGGAATTTGAAACAGCCGATTTATACACATTATGATATTGTTCAAAATGAGTAGATGCCTGATCTTCTTGAAGGAAATCAAACATTTCAACAAAAGTGTAATAACGAATTGGACTGTTCCTTTTTACTTCAAAAGTATCTGTCACATTTGAAATATCCCCTACTGCCATGATGCCTTGTTGAAACATATATTCATCCGCACGTTGTATCGCTTTTTGTACTTCATTCGGATCTTGATCTCTGAATTTTACTACATTAGAGATGAAAGGAATTAAGCCTGTGCCTGTGGCTACTTTGCCTTTCATATGGGAAAGTTCTAAATGGCAATGGGTATTGATAAATCCAGGAATTAAAAGGCCGTCGTATTTTTCAACGTCCGTATGATCTTGTGGGTTGAATTGACCAACTGACAAAATTTCGCCTTGATCATTTACGGTGACTAAACCATTTTTAATCGGTTCACTACTCACAGGGAAAACCCAATCTGCTGTTATTTTTCGCATGAATCATTTTTTAAGAAGATATGTTTAAAAGAACTCTTTTAAAACATTACTTTACTAAACAAGTTCGTCCTAACTAAAGGATAATTTAATATGTGCCCACAAATTATTAAATTTGGGCGCGAATAATAAAAAAATATACCATGAGTAAAGAAACTTTTATAGAATCCATTAATAAAGGATATACTTTTAAAGGAGGCACCATCACTTTAGGAGGGGCCGTTTTGGATAATGAATGCCAAACCGATACCCTAGTAAAGCTCCCGTTGCGGATGATGAACCGACATGGACTCATTGCTGGAGCAACAGGTACCGGTAAGACCAAAACGCTTCAAATTTTTGCTGAACAACTTTCGGCAAAGGGTGTGCCTGTAGTTATGATGGATATAAAAGGAGATTTAAGTGGAATTGCGGCAGAAAGTTTAGGACATCCTAAAATCGAGGAAAGGCATTTAAATATTGGAATTTCTTTTGAAGCAGGAAATAGCCCTGTAGAGTTTTTGACTTTGTCTGATGAACCAGGCGCCCGATTACGAGCAACCGTTACCGAATTTGGCCCCGTGTTGTTTTCTAAAATTTTAAATCTTAACGATACCCAAGGAGGGATTGTGGCTGTTGTGTTTAAGTATTGCGATGATAATCATCTTCCACTCTTAGATCTTAAAGATTTTAAGAAAACCCTTTTGTATATGATGAACGAAGGCAAAGAGGAAGTGGAAAAAGAATATGGTCGGATGTCTTCCGCTTCTGTGGGAGCGATTATGCGAAAATTATTAGAAATAGAACAACAAGGAGCCGATCGATTTTTTGGAGAGCGTTCTTTTGAAGTGGACGATCTTACCCGTACAGATGAAGATGGAAAAGGGATCGTTTCTATTATTCGATTGACCGATATTCAGGATCGACCGAAGTTGTTTTCTACGTTTATGCTGCAAATTTTGGCTGAAATCTATGGCTCATTTCCTGAAGCTGGAGATTTAGAGAAACCCAAATTAGTAATTATTATCGACGAAGCTCATTTAGTGTTTAATGAAGCGTCGGATGCTTTATTAGACCAAATAGAATCTGTTATAAAACTCATTCGATCAAAAGGCGTGGGTATTTATTTTTGTACGCAAAATCCTACAGATATTCCTGATGAGGTATTGAGCCAATTAGGATTGAAAATACAACATGCACTAAGAGCATTTACCGCAAAAGACAGAAAAGCCATTCGCTTAGCGGCACAAAATTATCCAGAAACGGATTTTTATGAGGTAGATGAACTCCTTACTCAGTTAGGAATTGGAGAAGCTTTAGTTACTACATTAAATGAAAAAGGAATTCCAACGCCTTTAGTTCATTGTTTGTTAAGAGCGCCCCAATCAAGAATGGATGTTTTAACAAATCATGAAATCAAAAACATTTTATCCAAATCGAAAATTATTCGAAAATATAACGAAGAAGTAGATCGAGAAAGTGCCTATGAAATTTTAAGCGAAAAAATTGAAGCGTTTCAGGAAGAAGAGCAACAAGCAGAATTGAAAAAACAAAGAGAAAAAGCTAAAAAGACTTCCACTCGAAAAACATCTACTCGGAAACGAAAATCTGGAATTGAAAGATTTTTAGGATCAAGTACAGGTAAAACCGTTTCTAGGGAAATTGTTCGCGGTTTATTGGGCGTTTTTGGCCTTGGAGGAAGACGAAGAAGATAAAAAAAGAAAAAAATGAACTTTTTTTCCGTATAAATCTTTGGATATATCAAAAAACACAATAAATTTGTGCCGCTTCTCATACACCTCGTGTGTTTTAAGAATGCTTGGTGCGGTAGCTCAGTTGGTAGAGCAATGGACTGAAAATCCATGTGTCGGCGGTTCAAATCCGTCCCGCACCACAAAAAAGTCATCTTGGAAACAAGATGGCTTTTTTTGTTTTTATCCTTTAAAGACTTATCTTAAGAGAAAATCTCACGTAAGTGTGGGCTATTGTTATTGAAACTATCTCTGTTCTTTTACGTAAACTTCTCATTAAAGAGAAATAATTGGGATATGGCCAACATGAAAAAACAAGCAAAAGATATCAAACCATCGTTTGAAGAAGTCAATCAATTTTTACCCCCTCTTGTGATCATAACCAATGATGGTCAATTCTATTTTCATTCTGCTGCTTTAGTAAATGAATTTCCAATATTTGCTTCTAAAGAAATGATTACTGAATTTTTGAATGAAAACAAATTTCAAATTCAAAAAGAGATATCGGATAGACGAAATTGGGGGAAGAAAAAAGGTTTTTCATGGAAGGGATTTACATTTGAAATCATGATCAATGTAGTAAAAGAATCCAATGGTACATATTTTGGCATCCATTTTTTTAAAGGCAACCCCCTTGTTGAAAAAGTTCTAATTTCTAATAATGAACAAATATTAACGGAATTTTTAAAATACGCACCTGCTGCTATTGCAATGTTCGATAAAAATATGAATTACCTCTGTGTCTCTAGACGCTGGTGTAAAGAATATCCAACAAAATACGGCGAAAACCTTATTGGTTTAAATCATTATGAGGTGCATCCAGAAGTGCCTGAAAAATGGAAACGCACGCATGCCTTGTGTATGAAAGGAGCCATAGAAAAAAAAGAATTAGATTTATTAGTTCGACCCGATGGTTCGGAAGATTGGTTTCGATATGAAGTGCGCCCTTGGTATAATGATGCGAATGAAATTGGAGGCATTATGCTTCTTTCAGAAACCATCACAGAAATCGTTTTGGCTAAAAGAAAACTTCAGCAAACCGCTACTTTACAACAAGCCATCCTACGCGCACTACCTGATTTTACTTTTAAATTAAGAAGAGATGGAACTATCGTGCAGCACTATTTTTCAGAAGAACTTTTTAGTAAATTAAAAATAACAGAAAAACTTTTAGAAGGGGCTAATATTCAAGACCTTTTACCACATGATATCGTAAGCCTTAGTCTACTCAAATTAAAAGAAGCCTTAGAAACAAAGGAAGTCGTTTCATATCAGTTTAAAACAACTTTTATGGAAGAGGTGATCCATTTTGAAACTCGACTTAATGCGATTAATGAAGAAGAAGTGATTGTAGTGATTCGAAACATTTCTCAACTTGCTAATATCCAAGAAGAACTGACATTGAAAGTTAAAGAACTCGATGAGCAAAATAAAAAAATGGAACGCTATATTGAGTCTAATATGGAGTTGGAAACCTTTGCTTATGTCGCTTCTCATGATCTTCGTGAACCCCTACGAACCATTGGAGGATTTACTCAATTATTGGAACGAAAATATGCTGCTCAATTTGATGCAAATGGTTTAGAATATTTAGACTATATCAAAAAATCTACACATACCATGAACCAATTGATTGTAGGTTTATTGGAGTATTCTAGGATCAATACAGAGAATTTTGAAAGTAGAGAAGAAATTAAAACAACACTCCTTTTGCAAGAAGTGATTGATGATATTCAACAAACTATTTTTGAACAACAAGCAGAAGTCTCTTTTGGTTATTTACCTCAACAAATTACTGGTCTTCATTCTAAAATAAAACGACTATTTCAAAATTTGATTTCTAATGGAATTAAGTTTAGTAGTGAAGGACAAAAAGCTTCCATCCATATCTCAGGACTTGAAAAAGAAACGCATTGGGAATTTAAAGTGGTTGATAATGGAATAGGAATTCAAAAAGAATATTTAGAAAAAATATTTCTCTTATTTAAAAAATTACAAAACAATACAAATTATCAAGGTGCGGGTATTGGTTTAGCTATTTGTAAAAAAATAGTAGAACAACACCAAGGTGAAATTTGGGTGACTTCGGAAGTCAATCAAGGGGCTTCTTTTTATTTTACTTTAGCCAAAGAATTAATTATTTAAAGGAGCTAAATCTTCAAATAAGGTTTTATATAAACCCATACTATCACTTCTAAAATAAGATGCTGGATTGATACTTGACGTCAAAATAAATCCATTATTATCTGGATAACATTTTACTTCTAAAGGATTCATATTATTGCCTTCAAATGTTAATGACATGGGGTTCCCTTGTGGGGTATAATCATCAGCAAAAGCACTTCCTTGTAAAGAAGCGGTTTGTGATAAATAAGTAGCTACACGAGCAGAATCAATTGGGTTTTTCATTCCAGACCATTGACTCCCATTTTTTTGAATGGATTGGTTTTGACCATTAATATTCCAACTCAGTTTACTAATATTATTCGTATTAATTTTTACCAATTGTTTATTCCGCCAATCATCAAACTTTCGATTAATGGCCATGGATAAAAAGCCATCAATCATATACACTTGCTCTTCTTCTGTTAGACGAAGATAGGTTTGCATGGCTTGGGGTTGCTGTTGGAAATTAAACTTTCCTACCGTTAAATCAGCAATGATTTTAGTGGGAGCAGAATACAACACAATACGGCTTCCTAAAGAATCGGTTACTTCATAAGGTACCCATTGATCTTTTGAGGTAGCGACTAATCGTTTTACCTTAATATTTTGTACTTGATCAATCAAGCCACTAATGACATTAGGATCTAATTTAGATTTTATATTTCCATTGGTTAAAAACCAACCCTCATTACTTTTCTCAAAAATTACCGCATTATGATTTCCTGCTTTAGGATAAATAACAATTTGCCCTACCGAAGAAGAATCAATATTGGTCAATTCTGTTCGAAAACTCTTTTGTGGTTTTTTTCCAAAATCAAAAACTTTACTTAATAAAAATATACCCAATAAGACCGCAAATAATAAGAGTAAACTTTTGTTTGATTTATTAGCCATAATTTTCTTGCATTCGTTTCATTCTTGTTGCTCTTCGTCTTTGTGCTCGGAAAAAACCATAGCCAAAGATTAATAGCACAGGGAATAAAAAGTTAAAATAAGTAATCATTTTTTTCTTAGAAGCAGTCACTTCTTTTAGTGGACGAGAAGCTACGCTTTTCATTCTTAAATCAAATAATCCAGAATCATCAGCTAGCCAATCTACACAATTGAAAAACAAAGTAACATTCGACGGGTTTTGTCCTAAAGTTAAAAATTCACCATCACCAAACACAATCATTTTTGATGGCGTATCATTAGAGAAATTACCTTCTACCAGTGCGCCTAATGTTTGAGTTCCCATTGGAAAATCACTTCCTTGCCAACGTTTCATTACATCAAAAGTAACAGGAGGAATGACACGTCCAGTTTGATTCGATGTTTTAGCTATAGGCGTAAATTTTACTTGATCATTGCTCGCTTTTACTCCACTAGCAAAAGGAAACATGACTTGCTCAATTCCTTTCGTCACCGGATGATCTGAAAAATTACTCGACATAGGAAAATAATGAAATTGCACTTGTTGACCAAAATTAAACAAGCCTTGTTGTCCTGAAGAAACCGTTACAGAACCACATTTTGTATCTGTTATAAAAGCTCCTTCTACTTCCACGCCTTTTTGTTTTAGCCAAGTTTCAAACCCCGTCGTTTGTAGCGTGCCTTGTGCGTTTTGCAGATCTCCTTTTACCAAATCTAAGGCCACCAATAACTTCCCTCCTCTTCCTAAAAAAGCATCTAAGAAAGCAAAATGACTAGGAGGAAAAGAGTCTTTGGGAGAAAGCACTAAGAGTGTTCCAAATTGTGAAGGCACTCCTTCATTACCCAAATTTACAGCTTGTAAATTATACATCGTATTGATGGCTTGTCCTGCTTGTCCCAATGCCTGAATCGTTGGTTCTCCATGTCCTTGTAAAAGTCCGACAGATGCCTTCTCTGCGGCGGCTAATTTTTTAATACTAGTGGTCAACATATACTCTGTAGGCCCTCCTGGTTGGAAAAAAGGAATAGGTTCTTTTCGATCCCCCATTTCAATAATGGCCCCACAAAATAAATTAGCCAATTTGACTTCATTGCTTTCTCTTGTTTGTACTTGTCGTGGAAAAATACCACTTTGTTTTGCTTCCAGTTCTTGTTCTGGAGTAGAAGGCGTAATGAATTCATAAACCAAATTTCCTTTAGAAATGGCATTATATTCAATTAGTAATTCTTGCACATCATTTTTCGTTTTCGTCAATACTTCGGGCAATCCTTCCGAAAAATATGCTTTTACAGTAACGGGTTCTGTCAATGTTTTTAACAAAGAATTAGTTGCTGTACTTAGTGTATATTGTTTGTCTTTTGTTAAGTCAATTCGCTTTGAAAATTGATTGCCAAGTAAATTGAACAGAACAAAAATACTGAGTATTAAAAGTATGGTTTGTGTATTTTTCATTTTACTTATTGTCTTTTAGCAAGCGACAGCTGAGTAAGCTGTAGGGTTAAGAAAATAATGGAGAAAAAGAAAATGAGATTTTTAGTGTCTAGCACTCCACGAGCGATTCCTTCGTAGTGTGTATGGAAATTTAAATAGTTAAGAATGCTTCCCATGCTTCCTGAAAGTGTAGCAGTGGTAAATCGTAAAACCACTAAAAAGATCAAGCCCAAAAAGAAGGTAATAAGAAAGGCTACAATTTGATTGTCGGTAATACTACTTGCAAATAATCCGATACCTATATAAGCGGCACTCATTAAAAGCAAAGCTAAATAACTACAAATAATGACCCCATGATCTACATCCCCCAAGGTGGTAATCGTAATGTAATAAGGGAGTGTAAAAAGTAGAGCAATACCAATCATTAATACACAAGCTAAAAATTTTCCGAGTACTAATTGACGGTTGGTAACTGCTTTAGTTAATAGAAGTTCGATGGTTCCTGTTTTTCGTTCTTCTGCTAATAATCGCATGGTTAAAGCGGGAATAAAAACCACCAAAACCCAATAAGCCACTTCGGTGAAAACTCTTAGGTCAGCTTGCCCTCGCATAAAAATATCGCTACCTCCACCAAGGCCATAAATCCAAGTTAAAAAACCAGTAAATATTAAAAAGGCGCCTAGTAAGATATAGGCGATCAATGAATCAAAAAAGGAACGAAGTTCTTTTTTTGCTATCGTCCAAATTACATCCATAATGTTATTAATTTAAAGTAAGGTCTCGGAAGATATCCTCCAATTTAGTTTCTAAAGGTGTGAGTTCAGAAAGTACCCAATTGTTTTGTACACAAAGTTTGAAGACCTCTCTTTTAGAAGACATTTCTGTAACGCTTTCTATTAGAAATTGATGAGGCTGTTCAGGAACTAAATCTACCAATTGACTCGTATATAAACTTTGCAATTTCGAATAGATTTCTTGTGGGTCACCATCTTCAATAGTTACTTGTAATACTTCTTGTCCTTTAGCTTGTTTTCTTAACGTATTTGCCGTTCCATCTGCTACAATATTTCCTTTATTGATAATTAAAATTCGATCACAGGTGGCTTCTACTTCTGGTAAAATATGTGTACTTAAAACTACAGTCTTTTGTCTTCCTAAGGTTTTTATCAATTCTCGTATTTCTACAATTTGATTAGGATCTAAACCAGAAGTAGGTTCGTCCAAGATCAAAATTTCAGGATCGTGAATCATTGCTTGCGCAAGTCCAACTCGCTGTCGATAACCTTTAGAAAGTTCACCAATACGTTTGTGTTTTTCTTGGTTCAATCCACAGACTCTAATCATTTCTCGAGTTCGCGCAGGGATTTCACTTTTAGAAACGCCTTGCAAAGAAGCACAAAAACCAAGGTAATCCATAATGGCCATTTCCAAATAAAGTGGATTATGTTCAGGCAAATATCCAATGTGCTTTTTTAAAGAAGCGGCATCAGTAGCAATTGATTTTCCTCCAATAAAAATATTTCCTTCATCTATATTTACATAGCTGGTAATCATTTTCATGGTTGTTGTTTTCCCTGCACCGTTGGGCCCAAGAAAACCCAAAATTTCACCAGGTTTTACTTCAAAGGAAATGTTGTTTACTGCGGTTTGTGGACCATAGCGTTTTGTCAAATTCTCAATTCGAATATCCATACCATTTATTATTTTAAATGGGTTTTAATAATGTGATTATACTTAAACACATAAAAAAAAGAGCATCTAATTTCTAGTATGTTTAACGATCAAAGTTAATGGGCAATTATTGAAATGCAAAAATAAAGTATTTGAAAAAAAATAAAAATATTTTTTCGTAGATATTTCGATAGAAATTGCGGTTAATATAGAAAATCGAGGGTTTCGTATATTTTACAAAAATCAGATCAAAAAAATACTTTTCTTAGTGGTCTAAAACTTTAGTAATGAAAAATATCTTCAGCTTGTTCTTTTTGTTATCTAGTCTTTCTCTTTTTGCACAAGACTCTTTTAAAGAAGTAGATGAACTACTTAAAAAATATGATCAGCCAGATGAACCTGGTTTTTCTATAGGAATTGTAGAAAAAGGGAAATTGGTTTATGCCAAAGGATTTGGTGCAGCCAATTTAGATCATCAAATTCCAAATGATGAACATACCGTTTTTCGTATTGCCTCTACTTCCAAACAGTTTACTGCAGCCTGTATTTTTCTTTTAGAAGAACAAGGCAAATTAGATTTAGATAAAAGCCTTCGAAGTATTTATCCTGATTTTCCTGCTTATGCAGATAAGATTACGATTCGTCAATTGGTACATCACACGAGTGGTATTCGTGATTATTTGACGTTAGCCTATCTTTCGGGCTTAGATGATAATACCAGTTATTATACCGATGAAACGATTATGGAATGGTTGATTCATCAAAAAGAAACCAATTTTGAACCAGGGAGTGAATATACTTATAGTAATTCGGGCTATTGGTTATTAGGGCAAATTGTGGAAAAAATTTCGGGTGAAAATATGGCAGTATTTGCTCGTAAACATATCTTTGAACCTTTAGAAATGGAAAATACACACTTCCATAATAATCCAAATCAAATAGTCAAAAATAGGGCTACAGGTTATACGGATGTAGAAGATCGTTTTGAAATTTCTCGAACAGTATTACCTATGATTGGCGATGGAGGAATCTTTACGACCATTGTTGATTTTAATAAATGGGTCGATGAGTTAAGTAAACCTTCAAAGCTATCGGCCACCTTTTGGAAAAATATGAAAACAAGAGGTCGTTTAAATAATGGCTCGGAAATAAATTATGCGGGTGGTTTAGATTATGGAAGTTATAAAGGCATAAAAAAAATTGGACATAATGGTGCCTTTGTAGGTTATCTAGCCAATTTTGATTATTTCCCAGAAGAAGAACTCGCCATTTTTTGTTTCACCAATAGAAACGACGTAGGACCTTGGACAATAACAAATCAGATTTTAGCCATTTTATTTAAAGATAAATTAGAAAGTAAGGAAGAAAAGAAAAAGCAAAAAAAGGAACAAGCGAAAACGATCACTTTATCAGCGAATGATTTAAAATCTTTTGTTGGAGAATATACGCTAGAACCAGGAGCGACCGTTTCGGTAGCATTAGAAGAAAACAAATTGCAGTTTACCCAAAATTGGAATGGCTCTTCTTATACGGTAGATCCGATTAGCAAAACAGCATTCATTTTGCCCAAAAATGCAGATATATTATTTGAATTCGAAAACATCGAAAATGAAATGGCGCAAACACTAATTGTGTTTCAAGGTAAAAATAAATCTGTTTGTGAAAGAGTAAATAAATTTGATGCTTCCACGCTCAAATTAGAAGAATTTGTGGGTACTTATTTTAGTGAAGAATTAAAAACCACATATACCATTTCTCAGACAGGAAAAACACTAGAATTTAAAATGGGAAATCGAGGTCCGTGGACATTAGAACCATCAGCAAAAGACGTTTTTAGTGCACAAGGTATTCTTTTTGAATTTGTTCGAGAAAAAGAAAAAAATATAGGTTTTACAGTGAATGCTGGCCGAGCTAAAAATATCTTTTTTATTAAAAAATAAAATTGAATTCAAGAGTCAAGGAGAAAAATAGTGTTAAATAAAAGACACTTATAAAAAATAATCTTATATTTACGCACTTGTAAAACCAAACCATGCCCCCCATGACGGCCACATTAACTTATACCTTAGCGTTAGCCTGCATTTTTTTAGTGCGTCAAGCGTTTCATTATTACGAACAAACGAGTAGACAAACTACCCGATAAGTTTACTTTAAACAGCAATGTTTATATTTTTTTCCGCTTCCACAAGGACAAGCGGCATTCCTTCCTATTTTTTTCCCTGTATATCCCAACATCGATTTTAAACCAATACTAATCCGTTCGGTCATATCTTGTTGAAAGACGTGTTCAAGCATTTTGTACAACTCTGGATGGTGCTTTTCCATATCTTCTGGATGTTCAAAAAAGTACTCACTTGAAACGGCAAAAAACTCTACTTTATTCGTACCGCCATAATCTCTCAATCGAGAATCGCCCTTATGTATTTTAGAAATTTCTTCATGCATAAGATTAAGCCAAGGAATTACATAAGGCTTGGTCATTAGAGCAGGAATACCATCAAAGGCTCCATCTTGCGCATCAATAAGATGCACAAATTCATGAATGCCTACATTATAGGAATCCTTCGTTTTTAGAAAACCATTAATTAGTGCAGGTTTAGACAAAATCATAATGCCATTCATTGCACCCGAACCTACCATGCCTGCAATCGCTCGATCTTTTCCTTTTTGTTCAAAGTTTTGATTGAAAGAGCCAGGATAAATCAAGACTTCTCCAAGATTATCGTATTCCCATTCGTCAAAAGCGAAAATGGGAATGATGGCACTTGCAGCTACCAATACACGCACGGTATCATCTACCTCGGTTTTAATACCAGTAATCCGTTTTTCTGCAATAAAAATTTGAATGCGTTGTTCAAACTTCCGTTTTTCTTCTTTCTTTAAATTCACATAAAAATGGATATGTGTATTTAAAATATTCCGCCATTCATTGGGAAAGGGTTGTTCTAGGATTTGAGCTCGGCGACGGAATTTGCTGGTGAAAATCCGAAAGATATTATAAGAACTTAGAAGTCCGATGCCCAAGAGAATATAAAACCGATTGGGATTTACATGGCGAATATTCCAAATGGCCATAAAAAACAAAGCGCCTACAAAAATAACAAATAGGCTTGCTAAGATTAAATTGAGATTGGCTTTACGAGGTGCGTTTTGCATAGCGTAAATGTAAAAAAAAAGCAGGGCTCCACAAACCCTGCTTTTGATTCAAAACTTAAATGATACTAAAAAAATTATGCTTCTTCGTTATCTGTTGATTCTTCAATTTCTACGAGTTCGCCATTTTTAGCTTTTTGATCGCCTAAATAACTAGGTAAATCCATTCCTGCCATATTGAATAAATCACTCAACGGAGGTACTGATTTATAAAGACTAGAAACAAATTTTGCAGTGGAACCGCTTTCGCCATTTCCTCCGCCTTCCCAAACGGTTACTTTATCAATCTTCATGTTTTTAATGGCATCCACTTGTGTTTTAACTAACTCAGGTAATTTATCTGCAATCATTAATAACACGGCTTCTTTTGGTTTATCGCCCGCTGCATCTACTATTTTTTGGAAACCTTGTGCTTGTTTCGTTAAAACTTCATACATACCCTTTGCTTCTGCTTCTTTTTTCATAAAAATGGCATCGGCTTCCCCTTTGGCGATTCGACGAATTTGTTCGGCTTCTGCTTCGGCATTAATTTCCGTTTTCCGTTTTTCGATTTCAACTTTTACGATCTCATTGGCTTCTCTAGTGGCTTTTTCTAAGTTGGCCCGAGCTATCTCCGCTTCTTTCTCAGCGAGATAAGCTTCTTCTAATGCTTTTGCCGATTGTACTTTTTCTGCAGCGACTGCAATCTTTAATGCTTCTGCTTCTTTCAACCGACGTTCCGCATCTGATTTTGCAATAGATATGGCAGCTAAGTTTTTACCTTCTACCGATTTGGCTTCGGCTTCTGATTCCCCTACTTCGGCATTGGCATTGGCATTGGCAACTTCAATCCGTTTGTCTTTGTTCGCTTCTGCTGCACCAATTTCTCCATCTCTATTTTTCTCTGCTACGCTTTTCTTTGCATCGTTGATGGCTTTAGCCGCGGCTTCTTTACCAAGAGCTTCAATATAACC
>JAHDCJ010000044.1:0-6168 GCA_020629935.1 Saprospiraceae bacterium
ACAACCAATGAAGCACCAGAACTAGATGGTGGTGGTACATTCTATACTTGTCCTTCTACAGATGTATTGATTGATGCTACAGTTACTGGCGGAACTACCCCATATACTTATGTATGGACTCCTCCAACAGGATTAAGTGATCCAGCTATTGAAGACCCAACAGCTAATTTAACGGAATCTGGAATTTTCACAATTACCGTTACAGATAATAATGGATGTCGGTCTGTTGATCAGGCATTAGTAACTATTATTCAAGCAGATGCTGGCCCAGATGCAGCTGCATGTGATGGTCTAGGAGTTCAAATTGGTACTCCAGCTATAGCTGGACTAGCAGTTACCTATGAATGGACTCCAGCCACTGGATTGAGTGATGCATTTGCTGCTCAACCTATTGCAAATCCAGGAGGTACTGATCCTATTACGTATACACTAAAACTTACACTTCCAAAC
This sequence comes from Saprospiraceae bacterium, assembly GCA_020629935.1. Taxonomy (GTDB): domain Bacteria; phylum Bacteroidota; class Bacteroidia; order Chitinophagales; family Saprospiraceae; genus JAHDCJ01. Next base: position 451 of record JAHDCJ010000044.1, read on the forward strand.
GGTTGTTTTACAGAAGATGATGTCCTTGTAACCCCATTAGCAGTTCCTTTAGAATTAGGCCCAGATGTAACCGTTTGTTGGCCTGGAACATTAACTTTAGGAGAACCGACACAACCTAATACTTTTTATGGTTGGGCACCAGGTCTTTATATTGACTCACAAACTGAGGGAGAAGTTACGTTTTCTTCATTAGATGCAATGATTGATAATACTGGATATGGAAACCCAAATCCAATTAAATACTACTTAACTAAGACTGATTTAGATACAGGATGTTCTAATAATGATTCTATTCAGGTTTATGTAAATTGGGCAGAAGCAGGAGTTGATGGTTGTGGCCCTCGATTTATTGGACGTGCAGATCACTCTTATGGAGGAGCTACTTTTGCATGGACTGTTATCTCTGGAGATATGGCAAGTATTCCTGCTGGCGAAGAAAGTATACCTCAACCTTATGTAAATCCTAATACCACAACAGTATATGAACTGACTACGACTTGGAATGGTGTAGTTTGTACAGATCAAGTTACGGTACCACCATGTGGATGCTCAATTGGCATCAGTTGGAATACAGATATTGGTTGTCTTATTGCCGATAATAATACCACACTTACTGCCAACGGCGGTTTTGGAGATCCTTCAGAATGGACTTGGACTTGGAGTCCTGCCACTGGATTAAACACGACTACAGGTGCTACAGTAACTGTAGGGGCAATTGCTTCAAATACTACTTATACCGCTACTGGAGTACATACGCCAACAGGAATTAGCTGTGGTGGATCAGAGTTAGTTTATGCGACTGAACCGGTTTACCCTTCTGCAATCACACAAGATGCCAATCTTTGTCCTGGAGAAAGTGCGAATATCGGATTTAACCCCGTTGTTGGATGGAGTTACGAATGGACTCCAGATGATGGAAGTTTAGATTTTATTAATATCTCAAATCCGCTTTCTACTCCAACTACTTCGACTCAGTACATTGTTACTGTCGAAGATATTGAAACGGAATGTACGGTACAAGATACTGCAATGGTCAATGTAATAGAAACAATCGTTGATGCAAACGAAGACTTTGAATTCTGTGAAGGTGCCTTAATCACTTTAGGAACACCAGCTGTTCCAAACCACACGTATTCTTGGAGCCCTGCTACAGGACTTGATGATCCTACATTAGCACAGCCTTCTATTGCATTATATATTTCAGCTGAATTCATTGTAACTGCTACGAATACGATCACCAACTGTTCACTTAAAGACACGGTAGTTGCAATCGTTCTTACTCCGCCAACTGCTGATGCAGGTGCAGACATTGATCTTTGTGTTGGAGGAAGTGGTATTATTGGAACACCTGAAGTACCAGGATATACCTACCAATGGATTCCTGCAGATGGCTTAAGTGACCCTACTGCTGCACAGCCTATTGCTACGCCTTCTTCTTTACCAATGACTTACCAATTAATTGTAAGTACAGATAATGTAGGTTGTTTTGATTCTGATGTAATTACCATAAATGAAGGTTCTGGACCTTGTCCTGTAGCAGATGCTGGTGCTGATCAAGATATTTGTGTTGGAGATGCAGTACAAATTGGTACTCCAACAGTTAGTGGTGCAACCTATTCATGGACACCTACTACAGGTTTAGATAACCCTGCAATTGCTCAGCCAATGGCAAATCCTTCCTCTACCACAACTTATACTGTTGTGATGACTACTGCAGGAGGTTCAAGCATTGATGATGTTACGGTAACGGTACATCAATACCCTACGGCAGATGCAGGTCCAGATCAAAATATCTGTGATGGATTTTCCGTAGTTCTTGGTAGTCCTGCAGATGATGGTACCACTTATAGCTGGTCTCCTGCAACAGGATTAGATGATCCTACTGCAGCACAACCTGAGTCAAGTGCTACTGCTGATATTCTTTATACACTAACTGTAACCAATTCAGGAGGGTGTATCTCTACTGATGAGGTGGAACTTACGGTAGTAACACCTCCAACTGCAGATGCAGGGGCGGATCAATCACTTTGTGCTACAGCAGTCCAAATTGGAACACCTTCAGTTGCAGGTATGACATATAGTTGGGCTCCTAATGTAGGCCTTAGTGACAATACAATAGCTCAACCAACAGCAGCTCCTCCGGGAGAAATTGAATATATTTTAACTGTAACCGATGCGAATGGATGTGAAGGAACAGATGCTGTTTTAGTTACTCCAGATGCCATTGCAGATGCAGGTCAAAATAAAGTGATCTGTGAAGGTGATGATGTAACTATAGGAACACCTATGACCCCTGGAGCTACTTATTCATGGGTAGTTTTAACAGGAGATATGGGAAGTTTAAGTTCCGCATCAGTTGCAGAACCTACCGCAAATCCTAATGTAACATCTACTTATGAAGTTTCCGTTACTAATAATGGATGTACAAGAACAGATGAAGTAACTGTAAAAGTAAATAATATATCTTTAGATATTGGAGCAGACATGGGTATTTGTTCTGGTGCTTGTACGGTTATTGGAATTGCTCCAGAATCAGGGTTTAGTTACTCATGGTACCCTGTAACTGGATTAGATAATCCAACGAGTTCAATGCCAACAGCATGTCCTACAAGTAATACACTATATACATTGACAAAAACTGATTTAGCTACAGGCTGTACAATTACAGATGATGTAATTATTACGATAGCTCCAGCTCCAGCTCCAGCGGCTGATGCAGGACCTGATCAAGATATTTGTCCAGGAGAATCTGTACAAATAGGTACTGATTTAATGGGTAATTTCTCGTATGCTTGGACACCAACACTAGGATTAAATAATCCTTATATTGCTGAGCCAATGGCCTCTCCTTTATCTACTACAACGTATACTGTAATTGTTACAGACAATGCGAATGGTTGTTCTAGATTTTCTGAAGTTGTCATTACAGTAAATGATCTTCCAGTTGGAGGCACATACCCTGCTAAAACAATTTGTGATGGAGGCTCAATTGCTATTGGAACTTCTGGAAATCCAAATTATTCTTACTTATGGAGCCCAGCAGGTAGTTTAGATGATGCAACTTCATCTAACCCTGTAGCCTCTCCAACAGGAACAACTACTTATGGTGTCGTTATTACTGACAATACCACTGGATGTAGCAACTTTGGGAATATTACTGTAAATGTAAATGCAGGTGCACCTCCAGCAGGTGTTACTGGTCCTGATCAAACGATTTGTGCAGGTGCAACAGTTGATCTAGGAGAAGCTGATCCTGGATTAGGATATACTTATACTTGGGCATCTGATCTAGGAGGTTCATTCTCTTCTACAAATACAAGTTTAACTACTTTTACTCCTGGAACTAGTTTAGGTACTGAAGTAGTTACATTAACGGTTTCAGATGGAACTTGTACTGCAGAATACACAGTAGAAATTACGGTTCAACCTGAAGCAATTATTGATGCAGGTAAAGATGAAATCGTTTGTAGTACAGATGCATTTTTAAATGCCGTTTCAACGCCAACAGGTGTCACTGGAACATGGACACATGTTTCTGGTCCTAATACGCCAAGTATAACAGACATTAATGACCCTGATTCTGAAGTAACAGGATTACAAGAGGGAGTACATACTTTCCGTTGGACAGTAGTTGGAGATGTTTGTAATACAGGTGGTTTTGATGAAGTAATTATTCAGTTAGCACCTATTCCAACATTAGTAATCAATGATCCAAATCCTATTTGTGTAGGTTCAACAGATATTACGTTACCAGCAGTTACTGCGGGTAGTACATTAGCTGGTGGAACATTAAGCTATTGGATTGATGCTGCAACAAGTATTCAGTTAGTTGATCCTACAAGTGTAGCTTTTGCTGGAACATACTACATTAAATTAGCTACTCCACAAGGATGTGAAGAAGTAAGTGCTGTAGTGGTAGAAAGAGGATGTAATGGAAGCATTGGAGATCAAGTGTGGATGGATTTAGATTTTGATGGAATTCAAGATGCAGGTGAGCCAGGTATTGCGGGAGTTACTGTTGTTTTATATGATAGTAATGGTGATGTTGCTGGAACTACAGTTACTGATGCTTATGGAAATTACTTATTCACTGATTTAGCACCAGACACATACAGTGTTCAATTTACGCCATTAGCTAATTATGATTTTAGCACGCAAAACACAGGAACTACAGATGGTAGCGACCCTGATCCTAACACAGGTATTGCAAGTGGAATCACTTTAGGTGTAAATGAACAAATCACGGATGTAGATGCAGGTTTAATACAAGCTACTCCAACCACTGCAAGTATTGGAGATTATGTTTGGTATGATGCCAATGAAGATGGAGTTCAAGATGCAACAGAAGTAGGTTTAGCAGGTGTTACTGTAAGCTTATTTGATAATGCAGGAAATTTAATCGCTGCTACTGTAACGGATCAAAGTGGTCATTACCAATTTTCAGATTTAGATCCAGGTACTTATGATATTGTATTTACAGCACCTTTTGGTATGGAGCCTTCTCCACAGACTGCAAATACAACTGATGGTTCTGATCCAAATATGAATGGAGGAGTAACGGGTATTACGCTTGTTGCTGGAGAAATGAACAATGATATTGATGCAGGTTTCCACCTTCAAGATCCTTTAACAGGAAGTATTGGAGATACCGTTTGGGATGATTTAGATGGTGATGGGATCCAAGATGCGGGTGAGCCTGGAGTACCAGGAGTAAAAGTAGAATTATACGACGCTACTGGAACTACAGTTATTGCTACTACCTATACGGATGTCAACGGAAATTATATTTTCAATAGTTTACCAAGTGATGATTACTTAATCAAATTTAGTGACTTACCTACTGGATATGATTTTAGTCCTGCAAAAGAAGGAAGTGATTCTTCATCTGACAGTGATGCAGATCCTTTAACTGGATTTACCAACTTGATCAGCTTGAATGAAGGAACTCACCTTACTCGTTTTGATGCAGGTATTCACAATGATACGCCAGCAGGAACAGCTAGTATTGGAGACCAAGTTTGGTTTGATACAAATGAAGATGGTGTACAAGATGCTAATGAAAGTGGAGTACAGGGTATAACTGTTACTTTATATAATAACCTAGGAGACGTAGTTGCTGTTACTATGACAGACATTGATGGGAACTATATTTTCACAGGTTTACCAGCTGGAGATTATTCAATTGAGTTTGATAATTTACCTGATGGTTATGTATTTACAACTACTGGAGCAGGAACTACTGCTACAGATAATGATGCAGATGCTAATGGATCAACAGGGACTTTCTCTGTAGCGGCAGGTGAAGAAGTATCGGATATTGATGCTGGTATTCACTTCGAAGAATCTCCGTATGGAACAGGTTCTATCGGTGATCAAGTATGGTATGATTTAGACAATGATGGCATACAAGATCCTACAGAACCAGGTGCAGGAGGTATTACAGTTACCCTTTACGAAAGTGATGGTATTACTGTTGTAGCTACTACTACTACAGATCCCCTTGGAAACTATATCTTTACTGATTTAGAAGCTGGTGATTATATTATTGAAATGAGCGATTTACCTGCAGGTTATAACTTTAGTCCAGCTAAAACTGGAACTGATGAAGATCTAGATAGTGATGTAAATGCAAGTGGAACTACTCCTATTATTACAATTACAGAAGGAGAAGACGTATCAAATATTGACGCAGGTATTCATAACCCAACAGATGCGAGT
>JAHDCJ010000044.1:6268-8047 GCA_020629935.1 Saprospiraceae bacterium
CCTTCAACAGAGAATACTCCTGATGGTAGTGATCCTGATCCTTCAACTGGTGAAACGCACCTTTTTGAAGTACAAGCAGGTGATGTAATTACAGACATGGATGCTGGTTTCTTCTCAAACAATGCAATGCTTGGAAACTATGTATGGATGGATGATAATTCTGATGGAATTCAAGATGCTGGAGAAGCTCCTATTTCTGGAGTTACTGTATTCCTTTATGATGCAAGTGGTAATATTGTAGCTAGTACAGTTACCGATGCCAATGGATACTATAACTTTGCAAACGTTTTACCTGGAACCTATACGGTTGGATTTACGACTACACCAAGTGGTGCAGTACCAACTAACTTAGACGCTGGTGGAAATGATGGAATGGACTCTGATGTTAATGTAATTACTTTCCGATCAGCTCCAATTACATTGGCTGCTGGAGATGTAAATTTAACAGTAGATGCAGGTTTAGTTATTGAGCCTTTAGCTTCTGTTTCAGATGTAGTTTGGGATGATGAAGACGGAGACGGTATCCAAGATCCAGAAGAAACAGTTGGTGTACCTGGTGTATTAGTAGAACTTTACGCTGCTGATGGAACCTTAGTTGCAACTACTATTACTGACGGAAACGGTCAATACCAATTCAATAATTTACCTTCAGGTGATTACTACCTTGAATTCTCTAACTTAGCTCCTGGAACATCGTTCTCTCCTCAAAATGTAGGATCGGATAGTTCGGATAGTGAAGCTGATGCGGGTGGAGCAACGGGTACTTTCACTTTAAACCCAGGTGAACATAATAGTTCAATGGATATTGGAATTGTGAATTTCAACCCTGTATTACCTGTGGAGTTAATTGAATTTAGAGGTCAAATTAAAACAGACCATAACTACTTGACTTGGTCTACTGCGACTGAAATTAATACCGAAAGATTCGAGATTGAACGATCAATTAATGGAAACGACTTTAGTCAAATTGGAGAAGTAAAAGCTAATGGAAACTCTAGCTCGCTTTCTCAGTATGATTTTAAAGATGTTGACTATGTGATTAATCAACCGAATTACTACCGATTGAAAATTGTTGACGAAGACAATACTTTTGAATACAGCAATGTAGTCGTGTTAAAAAGAGATAAAACACAATTGTCATTCTCTTATTTCCCGAATCCTGTTCATGATCAAATTACGATTCAATTAAACAACGAATCGTTAACTGGTGAAGACATGGAAATCAAAATTATTGATGTACTTGGTCGAACAATTAAAGTATACTCAGCGGGTGTAGATACAGATGATGTAATCACTGAAATCAAATTAGATCTTAGTTACTTGGCTTCAGGTAATTATATGATTCATATTACAGTTGATGATTCGTTTGTAACTAAAAAATTAACCGTTACGCGACCATAAAAAAACGTATTGAGTTTCGCTCTTAAAGCAAAACTTAACCGTTTATTTATCCCCAAGTTTCAAACAGCTTCCTTTAATTAGGAAGCTGTTTTTTTTTGCTATTTCTCCAATGGTTATATTTTCTTTTTCGAAAAAAATAATACCTAAGGGAACTTCTTTTACCTCCTTTACATTGTATAGGATGTATTTCATAATAAAAACCATAAAGCGTTCAATAATGACACCTGCAATTCAAATACAATTTTTCCAACAAGGATTTTGGATGCCTGTGTTTCAGATGGCCTTTCAGCGTTTCTGGCGATAATATCTTTTCTTCGTCATTTAGCCGAGCATTCTGAACACTCGGTATTTCTTCTTTTTTTCTTTAATAGTACATCA